>CAYTDY010000162.1:0-5520 GCA_964436665.1 uncultured Desulfobacteraceae bacterium | reverse complement strand
AAGAGATAAGCGATTTCGGCGCCCATAACCAGAGGGGAGAGGTTAGATTGCAGGTTAGATTTAGGAAGTTTGTATGGATAGAGGATCTCATCAAACTGGTAGAGGAGACTGCCTCCAGCGATGTTTATTCTGTTTTAAAAAGAGAGGATGAGAAATATGTAACTGAAAAGGCATATCAAAATCCTAAATTCGTTGAGGATATTGTCAGAGATATAGCCAAAAAACTTGAGCACGATACAAATATAACCTGGTTTGCAGTTGAGTCAGAAAATTTCGAATCCATTCACAACCACAATGCATATGCTTACATAGAAAGAGATAAAACTACTGTTTAATTGGTTAAATTAGTTTAATTGGTTAAATACTGTGTGTGGCCACTTTAATGGTATTTGAGGATCAGGAAATCCATGATTACCGGAGTCAATTGAAAACAAACAGAACCAATAAAACTAGAAGGATATAAGGCATGTCTGAAGACCTAAAAAAAATGTATAGAACGGTAATGGATGACCATTTTCCTCCTCAGATTACAATAAGTTTTGGGGATCAAAAACTGGTATACAAAAAAAGAACCTGGAAGTTAGCTGATGAGAGATCTGGAGAGTTGATCGAGAAAGGCCTCAGGTATGGAGAAAATCCTGGCCAAGAATCAGCCCTCTATGAGCTGATAAACGGAAATCTTACACTTGGTGAATGTGAATTTGTTGAACCGGGAAAAGGCCTGGTTTCAACAATCACTGAAGAACAATTGATCCAGAGTGGGAAACATCCAGGCAAAATCAATCTAACCGACATAGACAACGCCCTAAATATATTGAAATACCTTTCCTTAGGACCGGCTGTAGTAATTGTTAAGCATAATAATCCTTGTGGTGTTGCCTATGGTTCAAGTGTTGCCGATGCCTATCAAAAGGCAAACATGGCAGACAGGATAGCGGCCTTTGGTGGTTGTGCGGTCTTTAATAGACCCATTGATAAAGAAACAGCCCAATTAATTAGCAATAATTATCTCGAGGTTGTGGTTGCACCGGAGTTTGAAGATGAAACTATATCTACTCTAGAAAAAAGCCCGAATCTCAGGATCATAAAGATCAACAGGATCGATAGGTTAGCCGAATATACAGAGAAACGTTTCGTTGACTTTAAAAGTCTTATTGATGGGGGAATAATTTTACAGCAATCACCTATAAATGCTATAAGATCACCAGATGATTTTAAGCTGGCATCTGTCGAATATAAAGGAAAACTATACAAGATTGCCAGGAAACCCACAAAAGAGGAATATGCCGATATGATTTTCGGCTGGCAGGTAGAACAAGGCATTACATCCAACTCGGTTATCTATGTTAAGGATGGGGTTACAGTTGGCATTGGTACAGGAGAGCAAGATAGGGTGGGTGTGGCGGAAATAGCTATTTACAAGGCCTATACCAAATATGCAGATTCCCTCTGTTTCACAAAATATGGTATACCTTATAAAGAACTGGAATCAGAGATTAATAAAAGAAAAAAAGATGCCGCATTAAAGGAGGATATAGATAAAGAGACCACTGAAGCTCACGGCGGGCTAATAGGTTCAACCATGGTATCGGATGCATTCTTCCCATTCAGAGATGGCGTGGATGTAGCTATAAAGGAGGGGATAAGAGCCATTGTCCAGCCAGGAGGCTCCCTTAGGGACTTTGAATCAATTGAGGCCTGCAATGAGGCCAATCCTCAAGCGACAATGGTATTTACCGGCCAGAGGGCATTCAAGCATTAAACTTTATCCTCTTTTCTCTCCCTCAGTCACTCTGCAATAATCAGGAAGTCAAGGGCCAGCACTTAGGGCAAAACCCGAGATATTTGTTTCTTAATTCTCCACACAACATAGATAAGGTTAAATACTTTCCCATTTTTCCCCACGAGCCCGATGAATGATTTCTTGGAACTCTATTAGAATATTAATACTAGATATAGCGTATGACCACTTAATTTTTTCAACATACAGTATTTTTTCCTTGACAAAACCTTACCTTATCTTATAGTAATATATCTTAATTAATTATAAAAAAATTAGATCCATTAAAGACTACACACCTTGAAATGATGGACTATATTTCTTTAAAAAATTATGATTTTCATCACAACAATTGAGCTGATTTGGCCCAAAAAATCCCATCTACTTAGGGAGAGTTATTTTGGCTAAACATGATGAAATCTCTTCCACTGAAAAGCTACTCGATCTGATTCGCAGCAACCACACCGCAGCAGATAAAACCACGAACACATTAGATCCCTCTCAATCAACAAGCGTACGAAAATCCATTTCTGAAAAAATCATCCCCTTCAAAAAATCGATTACAGTAGGCATTGATATTGGCTGCTACGATTTGAAGATGGTAAAGGTTACACAATATTTCGACCAACGATGGAAATTGCTGGACTATACGAAAGCCCCCTTTGAACCCCAGATCACCAAAGAGAGTTCAGGGTTTCCCGATTTTTTAAAATCAACATTAACCAAGTTTTGCGGTCCTTCAAAAAGGATCAAACTCTGGACACTCATTTCTTCGGCCAACGTTGAGGTACATCATTTACGAATACCAAAGGTGGCTAAAAAGAAGATTGCAAATGCAGTTTATTGGACCTTAAAGAAGGAAACTTCCTTTAAAGAAAGTGACACTATCCTTGATTTTGAGGTTCAGGGGCATGTAATGGAAAAAGGCATCCCTAAGATAGCGGTCATGGTCTATGCCGCGCCTAAAGAAGAGGTGGAAAAGGTAAAAGCTCTATTTTCCAAAACAGGCTTCAATCTGACCGGCCTATCCATAGCTCAGTTTGCTTACCAGAACCTGTTTAGAACCAAATGGATACCAGCCACTGAAGAAACCATTGCTAATCTCTATATAGGCAAGGAGCAGTCGCGAATTGATATTTTCTCTTCTGGAAATCTTGCTTTTACGCGCGGCATCAAGACCGGAATGAACAGTATGATTGAAGCCTTTATTGAAGGCTTTAATGAGGGGAAAAAAGGAGAGTTTCCCAAAGAAATAGAGATGCCCGAGGGGGAAAACACCTCCGCTCCCAAGAATTTTGAAAAAGAGCACTCCATGAATATTGACGAGGCCAGAAAGATACTTCTAAGCCTCAGCCCTGATTCTCCTCCCCTGACAAAAGAAGATGCCGGCTTTCAGCTCAAAGAAGAGGAAATATTCGAGATGATTATTCCCGCCGTAGAAAGGTTAATAAGACAAACAGAAAGAACATTTGAGTATTATATTGTAACCTTGGAAAAAGAGAGGATCGGTAAAATTTTCATCTCCGGTGGAATTAATGCTTACAAGCCCTTAACTGACTATATAGGTGATCAACTGGGGATTGAAAGGGATATTATTGACCCTTTGGCCTCCGGAAATCCTTTTTTGGATGATATATTACCGCCTGATTCAGTCACGGAGAGGATATCCTTCACCCCTGCCATTGGCATGGCCGTGTCGGACAATTCTCATACTCCCAACCTCATCTTCACCTATAAAGATAAAGAAAAATTGGCGAGTATTAGTCATATCAACCGGGGCATCTTTGTGGCATTTATCTTTATCATTGCAGTTTGCATGGGCATTTTTCTATGGCAGGGACACATTGAGGAGCTGAAAAAGGCCAAAATAGCCCAACTCCACAAGGAGGTATCACAGTACATTCCCAAGGTTGACCAAAAAATCCTAATGCTTATGGCCCCCAAATATAAAAGAAAACAGAAAAATTTAAAGGAATATAGCATAAGATACTTGGGAATGGCCATTATAAAGGATTTATCTATGAGGACCCCCTCAAATATTCGTTTGCTCAGTGTAACAGCTAATTTTGGTGGTATTACTGAGAACAAGGGGAAAAATAGCCCAAAAATCTTAGAGGTGGATGGCATTATATTGGAAGACCGCGAATTGCTTGAGTCTTCTTTCGCTGGATATCTCATGAAATTAGAAGATTCCCCAGTTTTTGGCCAACTCAGTATTATAAAAAACGACCTAGAAGTTTATGAAGAACGTGAGGTACTGCATTTTGTTTTGAATATACAATTGGTTTAAGGATCGAGATGGAAAAAAAACAATTAAGAAAAATCCCAATGGAGAGCGTAGCCTATCTACTGATATGCGTATTAGGAATCTTTGCGTTTAATCTTATCGGTCCTTACATGTCTGGAAAGTCCTTGGTCGAGATGGACATGAAAATCAAAAAGCTTCAGATCCAGAGAGAAAAACAGCAGTTGCTATACCCTTTTTACCAAAAGCTTTTGAAAAAGCTCCAGATCAAAGAATCTAGAATATTACCCTACCCCAGTAAGAGTAAATTTCCTCGCGATAAAACTGATAAGATTTCATCCATTTTTTGTGAAATAGCCCAAAAGATCAATCTTGAAACAATATCTGTTATCCCAGATGTTAAATCCATTGCCAATGGCTCTGGTCTTTTTTTGATAAACATCTTGATGAAAGGAAATTTCTTTGATTTTCGCAAATTTTTAATTGAACTAGGAGGAAATCCCTATTTGCAACATATAGAAGAAATCAAGATCCAGCAAATCCCTGGAGGTAAGGAATTCAGACTGAAGATATGGTTAGCATTGGATTAACGATTAGTGGCTGTAAAGAAAAAATTTTTCCAATAAGGATTCTTAATGTCAAAACGAGAAAAAATTATAGTCTTTGCTGCACTGGTAGCTGTTATTTATGCTGTGTATATCCTGTTTATAGCTTCTCCACCTAAACAAACTAATATTGATACTAAGATAAAGAAGATGGGGACAGTAAAGTTTATTGCCAATCTTTCTGAGAGTCTGGATAAAGACGCCTTAGACAAGACCGATATCTATATCATTGCTCAAGCCGAGACCGAATGGGAGAAGGATCCTTTTTTAAAAACTGAATTAGCAAAGGAATCAGAGGTACCGGAACAGGCTGTGCCATTAGGACAGGAAATAAGTTTCACTTATTCAGGATATATAGAAATGGGTGACGTAAGACTGGCCATCATTAATGGTGTAGAATATGAAACCGATGAGGAATTGGAATTAGCCGGATATATTGTCGAAAGAATTGAACCCTTGAAGGTGATAATTAGGGACAAAGAAAAGCAGAGAACAATTATTGTCCCAATTGAAGAAGAGGTATTTTAGGGAGAACAAGCGATGAAGCATAAAAAATGGCCATGGTTGGTTTTTGCTCTCTTGTTGAGTCTGATTTTCTCGGGATGTGCTGGCAAAAAGAGCACAAAAAAAGATCCTTTTTTTGAGAAATGGAAGGCAATGGCTGAAAAGTCCAAAGGGCATTCACCGGCTTCCAGGACCAGAACCATTAATCTTCCGGAAAGAATAGATGAGATGGAGGCCCTGGAGGAAAAGGCCAAGGCCAAGCCTGAAAGGCCCCTACCTGTCCAGAAAGTAAGCCTTAGAATGCACAAAAGCAATGTGATATCTGTTCTCCGGGCCTTGGCCCGGGCCGCCAACCAAAATCTCCTAATAAGCTCCAATGTAAAAGG
>CAYTDY010000161.1:2243-5544 GCA_964436665.1 uncultured Desulfobacteraceae bacterium | reverse complement strand
GGATTTCTGTGGCAATGTCTTTTTCCAATATTTTGAACTTTCACATTTTTCTGAAATTTCAGTAAACATAACATAAAATAAAACTTTGTCAACATTTTTTTTGATTTTATCTCTGAAATAGGGGCAGGAGGAGATTGGGTGGTGATTTGCTAGGGTTTCCCATGAATGTCAAGACCAATATTAACCTTTTTTTGTTGAAATTAATTTAGTTTCTTTTTACTTTAATGGTCATAGGAGGGACCTTCTTTGTTGTCAGTTTTTAATTGGCTTAAGAGTTGAGGTGTTTCGTTGCAAAGTAACGGTTTAAAATATCCAGCCATTTCGGTTGTCATGTCTGTCTATAACGGCGAAACATATCTACGCGCAGCCATAGACAGTATTCTCTCCCAGACATTTGATGACTTTGAATTCATAATTATCAATGACGGTTCAACCGACCATACGCGTGAAATCATTGAATCCTTATCAGACAAGCGTATCCGCCTGTTCAATCAGGAGAATATCGGTCTGACCAAATCGCTCAATCGTGGATTGAAACAATCGAAAGGCCGCTATATTGCGCGCATGGATGCTGATGACATATCCTTCCCGCACAGATTCGAAAAACAGTTCGACTTCCTTGAAAAAAATAATGACTACGCGGTCGTCGGATCATTTGTTAAGGTGATAAACACCAAATCAAAAATAATGTATACCATTGAAAAACCGGTCAGCTATAACGAGATTAAAGAGCATCTTAAACAGGATAATTGCATTGCACACGGGTCCGCCCTTTTAAGAAAAAAAAGCATATTTGATGTTGGCGTATATGATGAGTCGATAAGGACTGCTCAGGATTATGATCTTTTCTTAAGGCTTTCTGAAAAATACAAACTGGCAAACATCCCGGAATATCTTTACGGATGGAGACAGCACGATCAAGGGATTTCAAAAAAGTTCAAAGAATCTCAGAAATATTACGTAGAATTAGCCAAAAGAAAATCCAACCCAAACGAACCGCAAGATTCTGTCTATTCCATTGCTAATCCGCCGGACTTTTCTGTTCTGATGGCCAATTATAATAATGGGACGTACATCGCCGCAGCAATTGAGTCCGTACTGAGGCAAACCCATAAAAACTGGGAGCTCATTATTATTGATGACGCTTCAACGGATAACTCCGAAGAAATCATTCGACCGTATTTGACTGACCTGAGAATACGATATTATAGAAGTGAAAAAAACCTGGGATACATAGAAACCCTTCGCAGGTTGATCCAAAATTCCTATTCTGACATTTTGGGTGTTCTCGATAGCGACGATTCGCTCAGTGAGGATGCGATTGAAAGCATTCTCGAAGGGTATCGTAAAAATCTGGAATGCGGTCTGATATATTCCCAATTTACGTACTGTGGTTCGGATTTAAAACCTCAGCGTTTGGGATTCAGCAGAGCGATACCTTCCGGAAAAAGCAATTTGCAGTGCAACGTCGTTAGTGCATTTAGAACCTTTAAGAAACATAAATTTTTGGAAACAGAAGGTTTTGATAACGATATCCTCTATGCTGAAGATAAGGATCTTTACTTTAAAATGGAGGAAATTACAAAATTATTATTTCTGGATAAGGTCTTGTACCATCATAGGGTTTTACCCGGTTCGCAAGGAAATGACCCTAAAAAGTTCAGAATAGGTAAGGTTTCTTTTACGATTGCAAGATATAATGCCTTTGTAAGAAGGCAAGGTACAGATATTCCGAACTTAAACCGCATAGAGATGGCAGGACTTTTGATTAAAGCGCTAATAGATAGCGTATTGCTTAGAGATAGAAAGAGAATTGTAAAATTAGTAAAAATGCTAATTAACTTATTGCATCTATAATACATTTGAAAAACTATTAAGACCTCCATCGCCTCATTTAGCGGGGTGTCTTTTACAGTATGTAGGTGGTATTGATGTATGTTGAGGTTCTATTTTGGTCATCATAAATGTGCTACCAAGTACATAGGTTCTATTACCCGAGGAATGGGTGAGGCTATAGGGCACAAATGGACCATGGCGGATTCATATAGCGTTTTTCAAAAGACTCTCTATTCCTTTCGAACGGAGTCTTATAGCTTTGTTGCCTTTGTCAAATGCTCAATACAAGTGTGTGAGGGACATCCCAGACTTCCTTGGGGTTCACGTTATCCAGGATCCGCGTGATGTTGTAATGTCTGGCTATTTCTCCCATCTATATTCGCATCCGACGCGTGGCTGGCCGAAACTTGCCAAGTACCGGGACATTCTTAGAAGTGTTAACAAAGACGAGGGGTTAATCCTGGAAATGGATTTTCTGGGGTGGGTATTTCGTTCCATGGACGAATGGAACTATGAAGATAGTCGGATTCTTGAACGGAGAATGGAAGACATAATTAGAAATGCAGAATCTTAATTTTGGAAAATCGCCTGCTTCCACTCAGGAGCCAGGAGGTATATACCTCTTCTATCCTGGACCCTGACTCCTAAACAGTTATCTTTTTTTAAGATCTACCAAATTTGATTCCATCGGAGGATTAAAGGATTATGTTTTTGTGGGCCAGGACTGTTTTGAAACTTATATTGCCCCCATCAAGTCTGCTAATTTTAGTTTTTGTCGGCGCCTTGCTGATTAGGACGAAATACAGAAAAAGCGGCAAGGCGCTGATTGTCGCTGGTCTCTCAATCCTATACTTATTAAGCACAAGCCTGGTATCAAATTTCATGATGAGGCCTCTTGAGAATATATACGCACCAATCGGAAAAGAAATTTCGTATGTTGATGCTGTTGTAGTCCTCAACTCTGGCATTAAGGACCTCTCTCATATCGGATTGGGGCAAGTCCCGACTTCGGAATCCATTATGCGATTGGTTCACGGTATCAAAATTCACCGTCAGACAAAGGGAGCCCATCTGGTAATATGCGGTTCACTTGGTGGAGGACTGGCGAAAACGGCCGTTGACCTGGGGGTAAACCAAGATGATTTGCTATGGGAAGATGTATCTAAAAATACATATGAAGGTGCCCTTAACCTAAGAGCAGTCTTAAAGGGAAAAAGAAGGATAGTCCTTGTCACCAATGCCCGGCATATGGGAAGGTCGGTTTTGCTTCACAAAAAGGTGGGTTTTGAGGTAATTCCCTCCCCTTCGGATTATATATGTGAGAAGATACCCGTACATGTCGATTCGATTATTCCCACAGCCGCCAGTCTTTGTATTTCTTCCGAGGCCTTATACGAATACCTTAGCAGATCATGGTATATGCTGAAAGGTATTTTCGTGCCGATCAAACAATGATAGGGAGACA
>CAYTDY010000161.1:525-2143 GCA_964436665.1 uncultured Desulfobacteraceae bacterium | reverse complement strand
GGAGACATTGAAAAAAGCGAAAACAGGAGAGCAGATGCCACAACAAAATGACAGAAAAAAGCGCTCCGTTATAGAAGCTCTCGGTTTGAAAAGTGCCTCATTTAAATTAAATTTGCTGGTTCTACTAATTTTTGTTGGTCTGGGTTTTCTCATTTATTCAAACACCTTCAATTCCCCTTTCATTTTTGATGATATACTAAATATCCCAAAGAACTCGTATATTCGCATGACAAAACTTACCTGGAGGGGACTTATCGATGCTTGCACAGGTCTGTCAGTGAGCCGCCCATTCGCCATGTTAAGCTTTGCCTTAAATTACTATTTTCATCAATATAATCTCATGGGCTATCATGTTGTAAACATCGTAATCCATATACTAACCGGAGTTTTTCTCTATTTTTTTATAAAAACCACCGTAAAGATTTCAAACACACAATCTTCCAATCTCCGAATCCCCGAATCCCTTAATTCCTCCTTCATAGCCTTTTTTGCCGCTTTGGTCTGGCTGGTTCACCCGGTTCAAACCCAATCGGTTACCTACATTATACAAAGGATGACCAGCCTGTCTGCCATGTTCTTTGTCCTCTCTCTTTTGCTTTATGTAAAGGGGCGGCTTGTTCAGAGGCAAAGATCAAGCAACCTGCAACCAGAAAAAAGCTCAAAGGTTAATCTGCAACCTGCAAGCCGGTTTCATTATCTATGGTTTACAGGTTCTGCCCTGGCCTGGATACTGGCCCTGGGCTGTAAACAGACATCCGCTGCTTTGCCATTTTTCATTTTCCTCTATGAATGGTATTTCTTCCAGGATCTTAGCAGGGACTGGTTAAATCGTCATCTGAAATACTTTTTAGGGATTATTATTCTTTTCGGTCTCATCGCATTTTTATTCCTGGGATTGAATCCTATTGATAAAATCACATCCCTAACAGATTATGCCAATAAAGAGTTTACCTTTTCGGAAAGGGTATTGACCCAGTTTCGGGTTATAATCTATTACCTGAGCCTTCTTTTCTATCCCCATCCTTCCAGGTTGAACGTGGACTACGATTTTGCCCTTTCCCATTCATTGATTGATCCTATAACCACCTTATTCTCCCTTGGAGCTATTATCGGGTTGATCGGATTGGCATGTTATCTGGCAAAAAAGGAACGTTTGATATCCTTTTGCATCCTCTGGTTCTTTGGCAACCTGATAATAGAGTCTTCAATTATCCCATTAGCGATCATATTTGAGCACCGGACCTATCTGCCTTCCATGCTTGTAAGCCTTATGACAGTCATATTGATCTATCGGTATATAAAGCTAGAATGGCTTAGGGTTGCGATACTGTGTGCCGCGGTGGTGGTGTCCTCCGACTGGACCTATGAGAGAAACACTGTATGGAGCGACGATGTTACACTGTGGAAAGATTGCGTGGAGAAATCTCCTAAAAAGACCCGACCGTACACAAACCTGGGAGTTGCTTTACAAAAGCAGGGGCGGATAGATGAGGCCATCAAGCATTATTTAGTGGCATTGCGCATAAAGCCTGATTATGAGAAAGCACACTACAGTCTGGGTACTGCTTTACAAAAGCAGGGGCGGATAGATGAGGCCATCAAGCATTATTTAGTGGCA
>CAYTDY010000161.1:0-425 GCA_964436665.1 uncultured Desulfobacteraceae bacterium | reverse complement strand
TTGCGCATAAAGCCTGATTATGAGGAAGCACACAACAATCTGGGTGTTGCTCTTTTTAGTAAGGGAAATATCAAGGGGGCTATTGACCATTTCCGAGAAGCATTACGAATAAAGCCTGACTTTATTCGAGCAAAAAACAATCTTAACAAGGCATTGATAATACAACAACTAAGTCAATGAATAAACCACCTGCCCTAACAATCGCTATGATACATTGTCCAGATCATCACCGAAAAATTTCAGTATTTTTAATCTATAAGAAACTTAGCCTTCCCTGCAAAACTTACGTATATATAGCGAGACTTTGCAAAACCTGACAATTTTTGTCATTCTAAAAAAGAGGGTGGGCTTTTCTGAAGTAACTGGCGTTAGGGCGCTGTCTTTTCGTAACTTATCTATGGGGGAAACCACAGGCCCCGACATGT
>CAYTDY010000160.1:0-5574 GCA_964436665.1 uncultured Desulfobacteraceae bacterium | reverse complement strand
CCCTCCATGATTGAGGTATCGATTCAATACCTAAATAAGCTCCTGAGATAGCACATGCCATGGCACCGAGGGTGTCCCGGTCTCCCCCATTTAAGGTGGCACAAAAAAGACAATCCTCAAATGATTTGGGATGGCGCAGAAAGGAGTAAAGGGCAAAAGGAAAAGATTCATGCACGGATACTGTGCGGCCAAGTTGCTCCGCTGCAGAAGATGGAGGGACATTGTTGTTACTTAATTTTTGAACAAGTAATATTTTCTCTCCTATATCAGGGGTTATGGCGAAGTCAATTAATGTATCTATAAATACATTATGTGGGAATGCCTCCTCTGGATTAAGGTTCACTGCAAGAGAGACTGCCTTTGCTTGGACTGCTGCACCATCCATACCCACAGGATGTGCATGTGTGACCGCAGCAGAGATACATGCCTTTTCATAGAGATCAGGGGAGTTGTAAAAAAAGAGCCCTACAGGAACAATCCTCATGGCAGCACCGTTGCCAAGGGAACCTGCACCCCCAAATAGAGTCCTTGCAGCCTCGGCATATGTAATACCTAAGTGTTGAACCATGGAGAAAATAGTTGGCGGGCCTAAGGCATAGCCCCGCCAGGGTTCCCTCTGGAAGTTATTTCTGAATGTTTCTCCAAGGTTTTGTTGATCAAGATTACCCTTTTTTAGAATAGATTCAGCAATGCCAATGGACATGGCGCTATCGTCTGTGTAGTGGAATTCTTTCGATTTGTCCAATTGAGCACAAAGGCTCTCTTTGGTGCAATATAGGAAAGCCAGCTCACCAATCGCATCGCCAAGGGCGCTACCAATCATACCACCTAAAAACTTATCCTTGATATCGGGCATCATAATCTCATTTTTTTAATTTACAGTATCATATTATTTTAATAGTGTCAGTAGTCTGTTGTCAGTAGTTAATGATCTTTTTAATTCTTTTCAACGGACAACTATCAACTTTAAACGGACATAACCGCAGATTGAGTCTGAATTTCTTTGCCTAACTTACCTCCGCCAGATCTCTACTCTACCCAAATTTATTATTGACTTTCTGATATCTATAGGTCATCATGACCATAATCATCTGAATAGGAGGATGATTATGAACCATCAAAGCGTAAGTGTAGCTGAGGCCAAAAAGCATTTTTCTGATCTTTTGGGCCGAGTGGCCTATGGAAAAGAACAAATTATCATTACCAAGCGAGGAAAGCCCATGGCCCGATTGGTGCCGACAGAGGAAAACGATAAACATCTTGTCCAGGCTAAAGGATGGCTGAAGGAAGATGACCCATTCTTTCAAACTATAGAGAGTATTGTTCGGAATAGAAGCCAGCATACCTCGAGGCTGTTGGCAGACGCGAAATTGAAATGATGTACCTTCTTGATACCAATATACTCAGTGAATTGGTAAAAAAGCAGCCCAATTCTTATTTGATCCAACATTTACAGTCGAATCCATCGCAATCATTGTTTACTTCGTGTATCTGTGTGATGGAATTACGTTTTGGCAGTTCATTACGTGAGGATTTTGAAAGCTTTTGGCAAAATATACAGACAGAGATTATTTCCAGGGTTAAGATCTTGCCTCTTGGCTATGATGAGGTATTAATAGCTGGGGATATATTAGCCTATCTTCAGAAAAGTGGCCAGACCATTGGCATTGAAGATGTTCTTATTGCATCCACTGCTTTAATTCACAAATTAGTAATGGTCACAGCCAATACTCGTAATTTTTCCAAAATAAAGCGACTTGTCATTGAAAACTGGATGGTCTGTCACTGAATTTATTCAGTTCGACAGAAATATTATTATACCTTCAAACCTATCAGCCAGGTCATCTCTGTCCAGAAGCGATCAAATGCATTATCATAAGGATGCAGGAAGGTAAATTAATTTAGTATCGGTAAGAACATATTGAATACTATCTTTTTATTTTCTATTTTTGGTTGCTTCTAATACGATTCATCCATACGATAGAAATGGTTATCTTGCAGGATTGCAGTTTACCTAAATACCTCATTTTCGGTGGATAGATAAGGAATAGATTAATGTTTTTCTTTATTGGAGGGATTCAACCAAAAACTATCCGTGTTGATAGGCAAGCCAGGACCTGCCCTGCATGTGGCCATTATAAGGTCTATCTAAAAAGGGTGGATCATTATGTGAGCCTGTTTTTTATCCCCCTCTTTCCCGTCAAAAAAGGGACCCCATTTCTGGCCTGTGAAAACTGCAAGACTACCTTTAATGAACATGGTTATAGGATGGATAAGCAAGCTAAGGGCGAAAATAGGTGCCCTCACTGTGGAAGACAAATAGATTCGGATTTTACCTTCTGCCCCTATTGTGGAAAGGCCCTTTAAGATTAGTAATATCAGATAGGATGTCGTAAGTAGTCAGTTGTTTTTCTAATCAACTTAGATGTGTCTGGCCGCTCCCCTATTTCTCCATCTTAATTAACCAATAACTTACGATAATCGACTAACATCTTATTTATGTTGACCAGAACCTGACCTGGCATTCATCTGACGAACATCAAAATATGACCGGACACCTTCTTAATCAGACCTAAATTTTTAGGAATTTGGCACAAGCTGTTTCTGATTATTTCTAACGGAAATCAATAGAATGGCGCATAAATAAAGATCATTGATTACATCTTGCATCAAACAGAATGCACCAGAAGAAGAAATGTGCTAAAATGTAGAGAATGAACCAGAAGCATAGTAAATTTAAAAGTGAGGATATGGAAAGGATATCACAAACCAATGCATGGAGGCTTTAAACCTGAAATTACCCTTTCAACGGGTTAAGGTTTGTAACACTAATCGTAAGTATCTGGGCTTAGAACTGACCTATGATTAATAGCAATAATCAAAACCGAGGGCTTTGATTATTTGAAAGGAAAATAAACAGAATGAGGCATTGGGAAATACTATAGAATTCATCTTGAAATCTTCCATCCCCGGAAAAGCTTTCCCTCCGCCTCCCGAAGTATCCTGAAGATCTGTTCCGGCGTACAGCCTTTGCGACTCATACTAACCTCCTCCTTCTAACCCAGATTCTGCCATAAAACTCTCTCAAAATCTGGACCGATTTTCGGGGATGTGGGTCATCTCTTTTATTATTATCTGCATTATTTTGCTAAGGGATTTGGAGCAGAGGATTCTAAGGATATCTAAAACCCCTTGCTACGTCTGATTCTTGTTTGAAAGTCCTTTTGTCAAAAATATCAGAAATAGCTACGGCAAAGTAACACCAGCTAGTCTACCCCCATCTACAGGAAGAGTGATGCCAGTAATGTAAGTGGCAAAATCAGAGGCTAAGAATAGAGCGGCGTTAACAGTCTCAGTCGGTTCGACCCAGCGCTTTATCGGTACGATAGATAGCCGCTGCTTTGATTTCTCTGGGTCGGTGTAGATATCCCGGTTCCACTCTGTTTTCACATTGCTGGGTGCAATATTGTTAATCCTGATGTTGTGAGGACCTAGCTCTATAGCCATCTGTCTGGTAAGCATGATCAGGCCAGCCTTAGAGCTAGCGTAACCAGCCCTGTTTACATTGGCTTCTATTCCTGCTACTGATGAAATATGGATAATACTGCCACCTCTTTCCTGTTCGATCATCCTCTTCGTTGCTACTTGAGAGCATAGCAAACAACCCTTCAGATTTACAGCCATAACAGTGTCCCACATCTCCTCGCTAATTTCCAGTGGTGTCGCTCTTGGAATGATCCCAGCATTATTGATCAGGATGTCAACGCCACCTAGCTGTTCTATCGCTTTTTGCACCATGTTATCCACATCGGTTTTTTGAGTGACATCAGCTTGAATAACTAGAGAGTGCCGACCGCTGTCTCCAATTTCCTTGGCCACAGCTTCCAGGAGTCCATCTTCCACCACATGATCGCAGACAGCAACATGAGCTCCGGCTCGAGCAAATCCCAGGGCGAGAGCTTTCCCTATTCCTCTCCGAGCACCAGTCACAATGGTTACCTTTCCCTGTAAAGAAACGTTAAGTAGATCCATATCAGCCCTCCTATAATTTACCCGGCATATAAGTTTTTATGAAATATTTCAACTATGAACATAGGTAAAATCCTATAACAAAGTATAAAAAAACACAACTATTAACATTATTAGCAAATAGTCAGATAAGGCGCTGACAAAATCTTATTTTGTGTAAGCAGGATTAAAAAAGGGATTGTGAACAACTTGCCAGCCCCTTTTAAGCAATCCTCTATGATTCCAGGAGATATAGCTATTTTCTTGCCCTTTCAGGAACCATAATATTTGATATATTCTACCTCCTTGAGCATGTATGTTCTTTTTTTACTACTTACCTATCCCTATTTCTTTATAAACTGATTTGTAATTGTCTACTACAATTTGTATGAGCTTCTTCCCATCCTCAATATTTCTGTAGCAATACATCAGGTGCATGTATTTGCGTCGGTTGAACTTCTGGAAGGACTCGCTTTCCCATGCTTTATGAAAAGCCCATTCAAGATATTTGAGACGATCTTTAGGCATACCCTTGCGGCCATAGAAACCCCTAAATCTAAATATCGGACTCATTTTTGCCCCTATGTCTTCTAAACATGGAGTGTCTGAAAAGGCTTTAGGACGCTCACGCATTAAGGTGAGGATCGGCTTCATATCATTAGACTCTAGGTAGGCACGCACATCACCTGGCTGTTCGAAGAGACAATCCGTATGGCCTCCAACCAAGGCTCCGTAACGCTCGACCGGCTTATCAAAACTGATCTGTGTGACTTTAAATCCTATCTCCTTCTCCAAAAGGTACATGCTCACCTGTTCCATTGATCCCTTATGGGTAATATTTCCCATCGTAATTTTCTCTGGGTTCTCTTTAGCATACTTTAAAAATGCCTCCCATTCGGGAAAGCGATTATCCTTAGGCCGCACGTATATTTGGCTAAACGTAATCTGAGCAATGCAGATTGGGAACCAGTCGACTGTTGGATTTTCCTTGATAACTCCTGAAGCATACAAGGTGACTACATCGTCACTTGTTTGAAGTAGCGTATAACCATCGGGTCGAGATAAGAGCCAGTCTTGAAAGCCTGCAACACCACCTCCTCCTGGCTTATTTACAACCATGATTGGAACCTTGACGATCTTCTCAAGGGAAGTCGCCATGGCTCGAGCGACCTGATCTGACCCTCCACCTGCACCAAAAGGAACAATCATGGTCATGGGTCTACTCGGGAATCCACCAGGTTTTTCCATCGCCCGCAAGATCGAAGGAAAATAGAAACGGATAACCAAGGCAACCACAGCCGCAAATAATAAGGCATAATGAATTTTATGTTTCCTCATGATAGCATCTCCTAAAAAATCTATTTAAAATTAAACGCTGGCAGGCAAGTCCTTGAGAGCGCTTGCCCGTAGCCGCTGACTTTGGGATTTATGCAAGATAATATAAGGAAAGCCTCCAGAGGCATACAAAAATACCCTGGAGGCTTCATAACGGCACCTTCTGGAAATTCCATTTCATGAAGGAACTCACTTAGGTTGAAAGGTTGTTGTTAGGCTAATTACGGGTTG
>CAYTDY010000159.1:0-5582 GCA_964436665.1 uncultured Desulfobacteraceae bacterium | reverse complement strand
CAATGTTCAAAGATGAGCATTAAGAAGCCCCGACCTTTGGTCGGGGAGTTTCACTGCTATTAATGGATTTTTGGGCTTAGGGATTGAGCTAAAAAACCTATCCATGTTTTCCACCAGAGTCTTACATTATTGTAAGGTTTATAATAGATCTGCATATGATGCCAGTTATTTAGCCCTTGCAGAGGATGAAGGCATTCCTCTAATCACTTCGGATAGAGGAATGTATAATGCAGTGCGAAATGACCTTCAATGGGTAAAGAATTTGGGTGATATTTAGGGTTTATATAGTGTGACATGAATAAGAAAGGGAGAGGAGATTATAAAATTAATAAAGGAACTTGGGGAAATAAGAAATTTTTCGTTAAAGGGATACACGTGCTAGTTGCAACATACAGGGTGCTATATAAGCAGTAACTTTTACCATAGCTCCTTTATGATCACCTTAGAGAAATTATCATCAAGTGCCGAATATTTTTTTGGATTTTATACCAATTCTCTGGGGCTCAATCCTGACAACTTCTCCTCTGATCTTGATATGTTTCTCCTGGTCTGGATATTCAATGGTCAATACAATCTCCTCTCCAATTGAAAACGATCCCCCGATTTCACTTGTTTCGAGCAACACTCCGCCAATGCTGATATCCTTAATCAAACCTTTACTGCTGTGATCCTGCGCAACATAATCTACAGCCATAGAGTAAGGCTTCCTTTCATATCTGCGTTTGTCTCGTGATTGCCTTTCCTCTAACTCTTTTATAAGGTTTTGCTGTTCCTCATCAGACATATCATTTATTAATTCAAAAAGCCGATCTTTGTCGGAAGTTGTCATATTCGACCTCCTCTTAGAGAAATTTACAAAAACCCAATATCAAGAAATCCTCAAACCTCAACCCCTCTTTTGCTCTCCCATTTACCTTGTACCTGTTTCAGTTTGGTGAAGGACTCTTGCTCTGTGATTATCTCTTTCTCAATAAGCAATTGAGGGACTGCATCTATTTGGATGCTATGAGCTATTAAAAATTCTTTAAAACTGACCAGTTCTTTTTCGTCAAGTTTTTCTGCCATTGGGTCTCTACTCAAGGCGTACCACATAAAAAATCCCCACCTTTAGATGTAAGAAATGGGGTTTAAGTATTCAAGCTCATAGCACCCTCGACTAAGGGTTATTTTGAGAAGAATGCACTTTTATAAAACATGAGTATAGGTTAGGGAGGCATGAAGTTCAAGGCATATGTAATTAGGGTATCCTGTATTATTATAGCTCTGTCAATTTTGTCGAATCGGAATAGGGAATAATTTCTCCAGGGGTCTTTTCCTCCCAGATTTTTTCTCGGTGGGAAGCGTCATATACCATCTGCTCTTTAGGAAAAGTTCTTGCAATCCTGGTTATAAGCCTCTTTTCCTCTGATGTCAGTGGTTCAGCACTCGACTCATCAGCATTTTTTATCTCATCTATCAGTTCTCGGTAGTTATTAAGCTGAGGGCCAAGTGGGAGGGAGGCATAAGTGGAGCCAGTCATGCTTTTTCCTAAATCCCTGAAAGACAACATATCTGTATACCATAGATACTTTGCTGCAAAGAGCATCCTGTCACCTTTTTTCAGAAGTTTCTTGTTTAAGATAGACTCAAATTGTTTCATAATCAGCTTTATCCTTGGTATTGAGAATGTCCGGTTACCGGTATAACTATCTCCAACTATCTGGCCCTTAAGAGCCATGCGAAGGGCCTTGTCCATGGCTTTACTCTGAATCAGCCCCCCTTCCCATCTCTTTATGCTGGCAATACCAACAGTCATTCGCTTTGCAAGAGCATCCTGGGTTAAATTCAGCCTCTTTCGGCCTTCACGTATTTCTTTACCTGTCAATAACTTAACTGCCTTACGGTAGGCATCTGAAATTGCTTTCTGAGTGGCAGATGTCTGTTCAATAGAGCCTGCTTCTAAACTACAAACAGGGCACATGTAATGTTCTGTTTGAAAAGTTATATCGACCCCGCGAAATTTCATGCTTTTATCTAATTTTTTAATCAACATTTTCCCATGGCCATTCGGGCAGTTGATCACCTTTCTTGCCATTTTACTCTCCTTCTTTTTCTCTGTGTTGGTGAAAAGATACCAGCCACATTAGGCATCCTTTTCAATAGTATCAATTGATACTTTTGTCAAGAATTTTTTGCCAAAAAATTCGATATCAGTAAATTTTTCAAACGACTAATGGTTAGTACCTTCAGGAAAGATCTACGGTAAAGTATCTTTATAGTCAAGGATTTATAAGGGTTATAGTTTGCAAGGGCAGGAATAGAAAAAGCCCCTATGGATTTTTCAATAAGGGCTTGTTTTGGTAATCTTTTAAATATTTAAAGCTTTTATCTTATCGCTAAATATTATATTGTCTATCTGTACTCAGGTTCAAAGTTCCGGGGTTCACGGTTAAACTGATGAAAGAGAGGTTCGATTTCGAGACGAATGCGGAGTTCATCCGGTTCTTGCGATACGCTAAGCAGTCTTGCACAGAAGTCCAGAGTGAGCCCTGTGTAATCCCGGATACAACCAACCATGAACTGTGAACCTTGAACCTGACAACCTGAATAGTTACGTCTATCTGTCCTTTAATTGTGGAAGGGATGGACTTATGGGAAATAAGAAAGGTAATGACCGGACAAGGGAAAAGGACTGGGAATATTGCCGTAAGATTTTGCCTTTAGTTTCAAGGACATTTGCCCTCAATATTGAACAGTTAGAGGGAGATATGTTTAAGACAGTTCTTCTTGGATATTTACTATTCAGGATAGCCGATACCTTTGAGGATACTATTTACCAGGATGAAAAGGAGAAGATTGCAGACTTGAGTGGTTTTTCGGCGATCTTTAAGGGAAATAAGGGCTTGGCATATAGGTTGAACTTATATGAACCTCTTAAAGTTAGATGGAAAGAAAACTCTGATGCAAAAGATCTCATAGAAAATGGCCACATAGTCTTAAGGTGTTATTTTGATATACCAGAAACTTATAGAAGAATAATTGATCCTTTAATTGTAGAGACCTCAGAGGGAATGGCAAAATTTCAAAAGCAGAAGCTACAGAGAAAAGGTAAGATATTTCAGCTATCAGATATTAAGGAGCTGGAAAATTACTGTTATTATGTAGCAGGAATTGTAGGTATGATGCTCACAAGAGTTTTTTGTCATAGGGAGAGCATAGAAGAGAAGAGATCCGAATTGGAGAACTTTCAGATTCATTTTGGTCTTGCCTTGCAGCTGACAAATATCATTAAGGATTATAAAAAAGATATAGCGAGAGGTTGGTGTTATATCCCACTCACTATAACGGAAAAACATAACATTAAACTTAATAAAATCGAAACCTTATCTATCAAACAGAGCAAGGGAATAATAAAGGATATGATCCCTGTTATAGTAACCTATCTGGATTCAGCCTCCAGATATATAAAATTACTGCCTTTAAGTGAGAGATCTATCAGGATCTTTTGTATCATACCATTTGTCTTAGGTTACAGAACATTAGCTAAAATAGCTAAGATGGAAGGAAACAAGCTCTCAAGAGAAGAGGTTGCATTAATAATAAAGCAATCTGATGCTTATGCTAAATTAAATGGTCCCCTGGAGGAGGATTATCTGAAGATTAGAGAAAGGTATTTATCTTAATTAGAGTAATCCATATCAAGCTTAAAGAATTCACCGGGTTTTCCAGAATCTGGTTTTGGGGAATAGGCTGTAGGCTCTGTGCCTTTCTTGAATGCCTGAAAGCAGGTTTTTTCTGAAAATGGGCTGGCTAAAAGGCCGGTTTCGGCATCTATTTTTGTGATGACTACACCCTCAGGATTTTGAAATGGGATTATAGGGTTTCCTTTGAGAACCTCTTTCATAAAGTAAAGCCAGATAGGGCTGGCAGCCCTTGACCCGGTTTCTCCTTTGCCCATTGGTCTTCTGTCATCATAACCTACCCAGACGCCAGTAACAAGGGTTGGGCTAAAACCTAAAAACCATGCATCCCTCAGGTCGTTAGTGGTACCAGTTTTACCTGCAACCGGTCTTGCTAGTGCTCTAACCCTCCAACCTGTCCCTTCTTTGACCACTCCCTTTAATAGATCGGTCATTACATAGGCTGTTTCTTGAGAGATTGACTCAGTAAATGTGGGTTGGTTTTCTTCAAGAATCTTTCCATTCCTATCAATTATTTTGGTAATAAAGATAGGTTTTACCAGCATTCCACCATTGGTAAAGACTGAGTATGCCCTCGTTATTTCTAAAAGGGATAATCCCGATGAACCAAGAGCTAATGATAGATCAGCACTGAGAGGAGATTCTATTCCCATCCGTCTTGCATAATCAATTGCGTACTTAACGCCAGTTTTATTTAGGATCTTTATTGTCATTATATTTCTGGATTTTATAAGGCCGGTCCTAAATGGGGTAGGGCCATAGAATTTTTCTTTGTAATTTTTCGGTTTCCATAATTTTTCCTCCTCACCAGTGGGGGAGATAAAGGGTGCATCGATAATTATTGAAGAAGGTGTAAATGCCTTATCCAGTGCTGCAGCATAGATTATAGGTTTGAAGGCAGAGCCTGGTTGCCGCCTTGCCTGAATTGCCCTATTAAACTGGCTTTTGGAGAAATCTAATCCGCCAACCATTGTCTTCACGTATCCTGTTTTGGCTTCCATACAGAGCAGGGCAGCTTGGGCCTCAGGTGTTTGTTCTAATGATAGGACCAGGTGAGGAAAATCCTTCGCTTTTTTAATGACTTTCACAATAATGATATCTCCTGGAGTTAAAACATCTGCTGGATCTTCCAATCTACTCTCAAAGTAAGCCTTTTCTGGATCAACCATTCGTGCCCATTTCATACCTGACAGGGGAAGTATTCCTTTTTTGTCTCCGATCTGAACAAGAGTTTCTTTGTTTATGCTATCTACTTTCACAACAATCCCTTCGGTAATTGTTCCTATTTCCAAAGGGCTTTTGTTTAATCTTTCGGTCATTTGCTGGTAGTACTCAGTTTCACAATCAAAACAGGGCCTTCTTACTGGGCCCCTGAATCCCTCTCTCCTGTCAAGCTCTTTTACGCCTCTTTGAATGGAATTTTTTGCCATTGTCTGCATTTGCAGATTAACAGTTGAGTGAATCTTTAATCCCCCCTTATAGAGGAGATGGCGACCGTATTTTTGCTCGATGATTCGTCGAATATGCTCTAAGAAGTAAAGCGCCTTTTGAGGTCTCTGTTCTTTATTTGTCTTTATATTTAACTTTGTTTTTAATGCCTCTTCAAATTGTTTATCGTCTATAAACCCCTCAGTCTTCATCCTCTCTAACACGTATTTTTGCCTGATTTTAGCCCTGTCAAAATGTTTGATAGGAGAATCTCTGCTTGGGGCTTGAGAGAGACCGGCAAGGAGGGCGGATTCGGCAATATTTAAATCCCTTGCCTTTTTGTCAAAGTAGATCTGGCTGGCTGCCTCAACACCATATAGACCATGAGCCAGGTATATTTGATTAAGGTAAAGGTAAAGGATTTTCTCTTTAGAGAATTCTCTCTCAATTTGAAGGGAAAGCAGTGCCTCCCTG
>CAYTDY010000158.1:0-5609 GCA_964436665.1 uncultured Desulfobacteraceae bacterium | reverse complement strand
TCTGAATTATATGGTGGTAGCTTATGCCATCTGTTTTCTTATACAGTTCTTTTGTGGCATTCATTTCGCTTGTAGCATTTTGCCGGGAGCAGTTCTTCCCGCTTATAATACGGCTGTCTGTTTTTTCTTTGTTCAGGACATAATTTATTATATTTTTTATCCTCCCTTTAGAAGGAATTATTTTTATAACTGCCATATAAAAATTACCCTCTATAATTTTTTCATCAACACAACTAGCTTACCCCATGCCATCTTTAAGTCTTCCTTTATGCATTTAAGATTGTCCCCTACCACAGTTAAAGTTCCACAATCAATAGAATTAGTTATCTCATCAAGGTTGCTCCCTATTCTTTTAATCTCAATAATCAGTTCCCTTATACCCGGTATAACTTTTATATCTTTACCAAGCGAGCATTTCCTAATATAGTCACTACGACAAAAGTATGTTTTTGATACCTTATCTTTTAGAAGTAACATTTCATTTTCATTCAGCCAAATAGTAACTGGGTAATTTCTTTTTCTTGCCATTTTTTATATAGTGATTTTTTTTGAACATCTTCATTCCTTTTTTCTATCTTTACTGCTTTTTTTAATCACTTATCTATTTTCATATTTCACTGCCTTCTTTTATATAGAACATGTTGAATATAACATAATGTTGACTAAACAACAATAAATAAAAAAATATTTCTCTTCTCCCAATATAAAATAGATTTTATATATTTAGCAATATTTGTTGAACTTAACTGTAGACTTCTAAGACTATATAGTTGAAAATTTTTAATTTGATTAAACTGTTTATTGCTTGTGCAAACTCAATTGGAATCCTGATTCCGCTGATGCTTTTTGTGCTGTACAAATCAAAAATTGTGAATCGAAATTCACTATACTAGCTGCCCACCGTTACCGCAGAATTCATCTCAAATAACACTCCCACAAGCGGATACACGTTTCGTATTTCTCGAAAACTAACTGATATTGGATCTTGCATCTCATTTGGGTTTATTGAATATAATACCCAAGAAGGTTTAGATGGATAACAGCGTTTTATTACTGCTTCTTTATTAACTATATCGACACACGCTACGTCTGCTTTTGTAACTTTCTTGCCTACCCTCTTACTCACCAAAACAATTTGCCCTTCTCTAGCGATAGGTTCCAGACTCGTTCCTTCAACGTGTATGCCAACTACATCATCCGTCCATTTATTCGGTAATGTACCTGGGACCCATTCATCCCCCTCCTCTACTGATTTCACGCTAATCTCATCAAATAAAATGCCGACCACACGCCGTATCAGATGCTCACCGTCAGAAAGTCTTATAGGCTTGTATGGCCTGGTCGGGTTTGTTGCCTCTAACCATATCATTTTATTCTCATCTGTCCAAAACCTTCGTACATATCTTTTTTTATCTTGCGTTTCAACTATAACAAGGTCAGAATTATCCGGTCTCCTTTCTCCAGAATCCAGCAATAGATACTGCCCAATCACACCAATAGGAGCAATTGTACCCGCCTTTAATATGGCAATCTGACATCTCGCTAACTGACAGACTTCGCGCTCTTCCCAGAAAATCCTCGCCCCATCTTGGGTTGCTGCTACTCTCCCGACAGTATTAAGCTTCCAATCTCTAATATAATCTTTCAATGAAAGTATCTTTACAATTGGTCTTGCATCAATCGCACGAGCTAGAAGTTGGTGTTCGTAGAGGTCCTTAAACCTCTTTATTTCTGCCTGAACTGCTCCTTCGCACTTTTTCAAAATCTCTAGACCATCTCTGACATCATTTTCTGCAGGGTCTTTATCATGGGCAAGGCTGTACCTGATTCGCTCAACTTGGGGACTTTCAAGTGCCTTCACAATCCTGTCTCGCTCCTGCGTGGCTACCTGTGGATCACCTATCTTCTTATATGCCTCCACACTGCCAGGAATATTGTTGAATATTACAAATGGCTTGGGACAGTATCCACTTAGTGTTGCAAGAGTTCTCTCGACCCAAAACCTCAAATTGTTACCCACTTCACGCCAAGAGCAGCTCGGTTCTTTTAATGCTCTCTCAACTCGCTCAAACAAATCACCGGGTTCAAATGATACACCATCAGCCTCGGTGCGACGTGGTGGCATCCACAACCTCACCGAGTTAGAAAATGCTCTTTCAGCAACTTTATAGAAGTCCAAGTAATGTGTTGCCATAATAACCTGTGTTTCCGCCAATAGCGGTTCCACCATGTAATCTACGAACCGTGCCTTGTGCTCGTGATCGAGGGACAGCACTGGGTCGTCAAGTACTGTAATTCCTAAAGAACCTGTAGATTTTTTCAATAATGCAAAAATGAATGACAATATCAATGCTCGCATTCGGCCGGCATTGCAGAAAGGCCCGATCGGAACACGCTGATTTCCAGCTCGCAAATACACGTTAATTTCATCCTTTACATCCGGATTGGCTGGATTTCCCGTTGTAAGCATATCAAGGATAAGAATTTCATTCTCATAAAGACGCGAGAAATAATCCTTCATTTGACTTTCCAATTCTTTGACTACCACAATTACTTCCCCTCTTATATCTTTAGCAAGTTCTTTCGTAGTTTCTCCCGCGTCAGTTAAAATTCGATACCTAGAAATTCTGTCGCCAAGTTCCTTCTCCTTTTTCATACTTCGCCACAAGTCTTTTGTTGTTTTATAAACGGCTCGTAATGACATAATATCTTGATTTGTCGCTCGACCCCTTTCAAGGATTGCGCTCAGCGAATATTCTATGCCTTCTGTCTTTGGTGCCGTTAACAATATTCCTAACTTCTTACTGATGTTAATCACATTTTTTAAAACAGATTTACATAGCTGTACATACCTCTTAGCTGCACACAAAACTTGGTCGAGTTTAGAAAACGCAGCAGGAAAATCCTTATAATAGCATTCTGCAAGTGGTACTAGCCCCATTTCTTTTTCCACGCGTGTCTCCTCTGCAATACTCTGCACTCCTTTATCAAACTTATCTGCGATAGGCAACAAAAATCCTTTAAATCGTTGTTGCTTCAAATTGCTCCAATCCGAAATGATTCTTTCGTGAAACGTTTTTTCACCTTGTTCCCTGAGTTTTAACGCTACTATCTGTTCTAATTCATCCGTAAGAAGTACTTCTAAATCATCCAGTTCTTTCTTCAAGTATGCCTGTCTAGCTAATAGGTGTAACTTATCAAGTTGCTTTTTAATCTGCGGGACTGGCTTCAGATCTTGCGTACACACAGGACAATCGTTCGAACCTTCTGGAAAATATCCTGCTGCTATCAACATCAAGGACGCCTTTGAGTCTCTTTTCTCCTCTAACGCCCACTTTAGCCGTTCTGTAACTTTCATTCGTGTATCTTTCTCAAAAGCATCTAATTTTCTTTCAAGCTCACTGAGAGTTTCTTTTGTTGGAATATCAAATCCTATGCTACTATTAAATATCTCAGCTAATGGTTTTTTAAGCTCATCAATAGCGCTTTGCACCTGCCCTGGTAGGTTGGCAACTTCTTCTTTACGTTCCTTGTACACTGCTGTATCTTCTTCAGGAATTTCAATCCCGAGGTCCTTGGCAAGTTGTTTTTCCTTGTTTTCGATTTCCTTAGTCATAGCCCTTCCAAATATTTCTATATCTGCCAATTTCCGTGTATCTGCCATCACTTCAGTATACGAAGACAATTCTTTAACTGTGTTATTATCTGTTTGTTTGATACTTTCCACAAAACCTGTGACCTTCGACTTTTCCGGTACAATTTCCCGTTTATTAACTCTTGTGGCTTCAGTACGGAGTGCTCTACACACCTTATCCGCCAAGCCAGCAATCGCTTCAAGGTCATATAGGCCTATTATCTGAGATAGAATGTTAATTAACTTGATATCCTTACCAAATCTTATGTGTGACACTCGGGCAGGCATTAAAATATGAAGCTCTGCATCTAACTCGTCTATGTCTGTTTCTGCGATACTTCCAATCGACATCCACTCTATGCCATCTTCTGATTTGCTCAAACCATCTTTGTTATGTCTCCGAATCCACAATTCCACTTTGGTTCCCTCTGCGTTTTCACTTACAAACTGAATTTCTACCCAATACTTATCACTCTGCGAGGTATTCTTGCCTGATTGGTCAATCAGCGATAGGGCATCCGATCTCTCAATCCCCTTTCTATTCTGGTCGATAGAGTAGGCCTTGACATTTTCTGAGACAGATGGTGCACGGTCGTCACGAAATATACATCCCGTTAAACACCAACTTATTGCCCCTAATAGTGAAGACTTACCACAACCGTTAGGCCCATAAAGCAAATGAGGCTTCCCTTTAAAATCGTATGCCCATTCCTGCCTAGCAGGTGCTAGCCCACGGAAAGAAAAGGCACGAATGAGCCCAACTTTATATCCCTGGATATGTTTTTCGGTCGTTTGTTGCTTCGGTGCTATTTTCTCACTTTCTTTGTGTGTCTGATCTCCTCGGTTCTTTTGCTCAGACAACATGCGGTCAAAATTTTCCACAAATTTCTCAGCGAGTTCTTGCCCACTTTTTTCAGTCAGTTCTGAGAAGTTAGATACTAAGACACGAAGTACCTGTATTGCTCCTTCGTCAAATGGACCAATAGTTCTTCCGCCCAGTTCTACGGATTGACCTTCGTACAGTTTCCTGACTATCTCTCTTGTCCTAGGATTTAAGTGATTAAACATTTTCTATGTCCTTCCAAACATCTAAAACTTCACTTATTTTACCAGGTAAATCCGACACTAAAAAATCTCGGGATCCTCTGTGGCCAAAAACCATGAACTAAAATTTATAATAATTTGCTTCTGTATTCCACAAGTATATCACAAGTATAAATCACAAATAAACGCCATAATCTACTATCACGATTATTAAAAAACAAATAATTTGGAACAGACAGCAGATTGAAGGCCTAAATAGTTTAGTCCATGCCATTTTTAACCTGTTTTTTGAGCAGGCTAAAAACCTTAAAAATCATATTGTCTAGAAATCCGTATAATTATTATTTATATAATCGTCATAACACCAGTCATAAAAGTACCGGCAATTGCAAAAACCATAGGACTTCTCAGACAATTCTTGCCAGTTCTTTTAAAAATTAAATCCTATATTTACGAGACATTCATCTAAGAATGGATGGATTGGAAATTAGAAGATTCCAAGCGATCGGAATTCATAATAATATTAATGAAGTAGTAAAAGAAATTAAACAGCTTTATTAACAAGAGAGTTCCATACTTTTTATTCTACTCTGAAAAACTATGACGCCAATAGATTTTTGGTGACAAAAAAACTTTGCCCACCATCAAAGCCTAGCTTTAAAAGAAGTAACCTGAATTTGCCTTTGATGCTAAGAAAATTTGAGCCGGAGTAAAAATTCTTTACTGGAAAAATATTTGGCTGATATTATTGCTTCTGCACTTTGCCTTTTAAATTCCCGTGTAAACATCATTCCTATTCTCATTTGATGAGACTAAAGAAGAAAGAAATTAATGAGGTCTCATCATTCATAAAAATTTAATAGAGGGTTTGGGGGTTACCCCCAATATAACTGCAAATGTAACTATGTGTTACATTTGCATATCTTGCCTA
>CAYTDY010000157.1:0-5641 GCA_964436665.1 uncultured Desulfobacteraceae bacterium | reverse complement strand
CAGGATCAAATTTGGTAAACTTCCTTATAATAAGGGCCAACAGGATAAGCAAGGCAGGCCCGGATGCAAATGCTGAGGAAAGAAAACGGGGTGCCATAATGGCGGTAAGCCAGAAACCCCTACCAGGAAGGCCAGAGTATAGAAATGCTGTAACTATGTGAATGGTAGGAGCCCAAGGGATAGAAAGGTAGATAAGAGGCTTTACCCATTTGGGAGGTGGTGCTGCATTACGCTCTGCCTCAAGCACAGTCCAACCGATAACGATATTAAGAAGGAGATATACATTCAAAACAATCATATCCCAGAACATGACCGAATTTAGTGTTGGGTGTAAAAGTACATTAAAAACCCGAACTGGTTTACCAAGGTCAACAAAAATGAACAAGGCACACATGGTCACAGCGGAAACAGCCAGAAACTCTCCCAGAATGGTAATCCTGCCAAATGCCTTATAGTCATGCAGATAGTAAGGCAGAACTACCATAACCGCCGAGGCTGCTATGCCCACAAGGTAGGTGAATTGGGCTATATAGAAACCCCATGAAACGTCTCTGCTCATACCTGTTATTTTTAGGCCTACCTTAAGCTGCCAGAGGTAGATAATAAAACCTACCCCGATAATGGCAAGCAAGGCTATTATCAATCCCCAGTATCTTCTATCTCCAATTAATGCCTTTTCAAACATTTATCACCTCACACTATATAATAAACTTGAGGATTTGTACCAAGGTGTGGTTTGCGTCTAATGCTATAATGCGTGCGGAGAGTTTTCCTTACATCCGATTTGGGGTCTGCCAGGTCACCAAAGACCAATGCCCCATTGGATACTTCAACACAGGCTGGTATAAGACCTTTTGCAAGCCTCTCGGCGCAGAAATCGCATTTTTCCACAACCCCTTTCTCCCTTGTTGGATATTCTGGATTTTTTTTCTTAATAAAGGGACGCGGGTCTCCCCAATTAAAGCTTCTTGATCCAAAGGGGCATGCGGCCATACAGAACCTGCACCCAATACAGCGATGCTGATCCATCATGACAATTCCATCCTCTCTCTTCCATGTGGCCTTTGTAGGACATACCCTCACACAAGGGGGATTGTCACAGTGATTGCAAAGCACGATAAGGGGTTTTCCATTTAAGCGCTCTGCAGTGTGCTCCTGGCGCTGGCCAGGGAAGGCATTTTCAAACGGCTCAAGCCAGATCCATTTGATCTCACGCTTTGGATCTCCAATATCAGGAACATTGTGGATGCGATGGCAAATCTCAATACACTTCTTTGCAGTCTTTTCATCCATCTTTTTGTTGTCTACCACCATAGCCCATCTTTTTGCTGTCAGGGCCTCCGTTTTCGGTAAATATTTTGCCTCCAACTCACCAGGGGCAAGTAGCTCAACAGCTTTCCAGCCCCCAAGAAGCCCTACTATTGTAGATGCTCCTGTTATCTTTAAAAATTCCCTTCTGTTAATATCCATCAATTTTCTTCCTTCAGTTTTCCTTCTGCCCATTCCTTAGGCTTATCAATATGACAATTCCAGCAGTAAGGTTTTATTCCTGTATATTTGTGGCATTCATCGCAGAAATTATCGTAGTTTGAATGACATTCCAGACATGTATTCTGAAGGCTCACAGTATACTTCTTTTTAATAAAATTAGTATAATCTCTACTCCCCTCACGAACGACCATGTCCCTCCAGTCATCCAAAAGTCTCATGTGGTTTTCCCTCATGTATTCCTTTGGCTCTATGCATACTCTTTCCTTCTCTGGTAATTTTTGGATAACTGGGGTATCGATCTTTGGTTCTGGTACCTTGGCTGCCTTTCCCATATTATAGAAGAAAGGAAATAATACAATGGCCAGAAGTATAATAATCCCTATAATTACTTTACCTGCGTCGTATATCTTCTTTGGTTTGAAGAAACCAGTATCCCTAAGGCAATCTATTACCTCCTTTTTTTTATCAGGCATCTTTCCCCCTTATTCCTCCTCTATTTCTTCTGGCTTTACTCCCTTGAAGGGCCTCTCACGCAGGTCTGTTTTTCTCTCTTTCTCCCCTGGAAATATAAGTGCATTTCCTACCATTTCATGAATGCCGATTATATCCATCTCAGGAACCCAATATTCCATAAGGGCTGGAAAAACGGCCCTATCAATAGCACAAATACATCCAAGGTGGTTTACCCCATATTTTTCATGGACATACCTTACTGCATTTGCCCTGGGCAGCCCTCCTCGCATCCTTACTTCCATATACTCATCTGCATTAAAGCCACTTCCACTCCCACAACAGAAGGTCTTTTCCCTTATGGTATTCTCTGGCATCTCATAGAAATTATTACACACATTTCTGATAATATACCGTGGCTCTTCAAGAATACCCATAGCCCTGGAAGGATTACAGGAGTCATGGTAGGTTAAATTGATATGGTCATTTCTACTTTTATCCAGTTTCAACTTACCATGTTTGATAAGGTCGGCAGTAAATTCGCAGACATGAACCATCTTATGGGATGTTGCATTCTCAAATTTTGTCCCGGTTACAGGGGAGACCGGTTCCTCAAGGAAATCGGCAGGGCCATTCCAGGTGTCCATGTACTGATTTAGAACCCTCCACATGTGGCCACATTCTCCTCCAAGGAGCCATTTTACCCCAAGTCTTTTGGCCTCAGCATACATCTTGTAATTTAACCTTTTTCCCATCTCATGGGAGACAAAATAGCCAAAATTTCCACCCTCGGCAGCATATCCGCTTATGGTATAATCAAGGCCAAGATACTCAAAAAGCAAGAGATAACCCATAAAGGTGTAGGTGCCAGGGTCAGCGAAATAATCGCCAGAAGGTGCAATAAAAAGGATCTCAGCACCCTTTCTGTTAAAGGTTGGGTGAGGCCTGATACCTGTTGTCTCCTCACACTCGTCACAGAAAAATTGTATCATGTCCCAATATGCATGTGGTGGGGCGCCAATGTGGTTTCCAGCTCTATAACAGCTACCTACAGAGGCCATAACCCACTCGATGTTGATGCCAATCGAACTGAGAAGTTCTCTACCCAATATAGTAACCTCGGCCATATCAATGCCATAAGGACAAAAAACAGAGCAGCGGCGACATTCACTACACTGATATAAGTAATAGAACAACTCCTTCAACACATCTTCTGTAAGTTCCCTTGCCCCGGCAAGCCTTCCAAAAAGTCTTCCTGAGAGTGTAAAATATCTTCGATATATAGACCTTAAAAGCTCCGCCCTTAGAACAGGCATATTCTTGGGATCTCCGCTGCCTATATAAAATTGGCACTTATCAGCGCATGCACCACACCTTACACAGATATCCATAAAGAGCCGAAAAGAGCGGTACCTATTAAGACGATCCTCCATCGCTTTTAAGAATATCTCTTTCCAGTTCTCAGGTAGTTTCCAGTCCTCATCAGTTACCGACCAATCCCTTGGGTATGGGTAATCTAACTGTTCAAGCCATTTTGCACTTGCAGCATTACAAAAGTTGCCCTCTCTGAATTCAGGCTTGGTATCCATCCAGGGCCTTTCCGGAGGCCTGTAACCTATCTTTATCAATTCTTCTGATTTTGGAACCTCTGACATTTTTTACTCCTCTATATCTTTTTCTAAAGGTATTCCGGCTTTTTTCATTTGTTTCCTAAATAAGTCTTCTTGTTCCATATATGAAAAAAGCCTTGGAGTGTATTCCCAGGGATTGATATGCCTGACCCAGCGGTTGTTGCTTGCCATATTCCTTGTCATACTAAAGAAAACTCCTGCCATGTGGACCAACTTGCTAAATGGAAAGCAGGCAAGAAGGGTACTTACCAGAAAAAGATGTACATAAAATATAAGACCAATCTCTTGTTCTGGAAGCTTTGGATGCAAGGTGGCCAGTCCCATGGCTAATTCCTTAACAGCAATAATATCCACTCTGAAAAAATAGCGCATGAGCACCCCACTAATTCCTATGCCCAGGATCAAAAAGAGAGGAAAGTAGTCGGAGGCAAGAGAGATGTATCGTAGCTGCTGGTTAAAGACTCTTCTAAGTAAAAGATAGGTCAAAGGCACCAAAAGGACTATTCCGCTCATGTAGACAGCCGGTACATATATCTGGAAAAATGTATCGACACTTTCGAGCAGGTGCACAAAGGAGAGCACAGGTTCTGTGAAGAACCTAAGGTGTCTTACCAAAACAATTAGAAAGGAATAGTGAAATACTATTGCTCCTAACCAGAGCCACTTATCTGACCAATAGATAAGCCTTCCACCCTCTGGGTACTCTCGCCACGGTCTTAACTCTACTCTTGAGTTCCTGAACAGGCTACGAAAGAAGAGCACTTCAAGAGCCATCCTACCTATAACGTAGATCGTGTTTTCAGGGTTTTCAAGTCTATCTCTAAGACTTCTCTTGATCCAGGGAAGAGATCTGTTCTGTCCACATGTTGTTGGTATACGGTATGGAACGGGCGAACGGGCCCACTTCAAGATACGATAAATCATTCCTGCAAAGAATGCTAAAATTGCCAGATATGGTATAACAATACCAAAAACGACCTGCAAGCCTGCCCCAACTCCCACTAAGGGAATAAAAATTAATACTATGACAACAAAAAGTGGGAAATAGAAGGCAAGATTAAAGTTCATTTACTTTCACCTCGTTTTATTTACACTACCTACCAATGTTTTTTCTCTTTATTGTTTGGGCTTTTCTCCAACTCAGATGTTAGACCTGCCATTCGCAACAACCCGCTTACCCTATTTTTCACCTCATTTACCTTAAGTTCAAAAAGCTTCTCACGTCGTTTCATGTATACATCAAAGGATAAAAAAGCCAATCCATCTATTCTGGACTCAAGTTCCAATATCTCCTCATAGATTTGGTTTTCCCGGATCTCTCTCTTTAATTCCTCTCTAATAACTTTCTTTAAAAGGAAGATGAAGGAGATGGCCTCGGAAGGAGAAAGATCCTGAACGGCCTTGATCTTGATAATTTTATCAAGAAAAGGGAAAGTCTTGTCAGAATCCACCCGATGGAGTAGTGCTTCGTATATACCCTCAATCCCCTGGCGGAACTCGTATGCCACTGGATTATCAAAACGGTTCTTCTTCTTTTTTAAAAAATTTTGACTCTCAGCAGGATAACTCTCCAGTATAAGATTGAGCCACCTTTCTAAGATTGTGGATCTTTTTTCAACTAAGAGGTTATCAAGCTTCATATCCGACTCTGACTATAACTTGTGTTTCAATGTTGGCACTATATATATGGAAGAGACAATTTGTTGTCAATAGTAAAATATCTGTATGTTATTATTTTTATCAAATATTGCTAAGACGAAATGAATATGAAAGGAAAGCTTTACAGATATTTATTCTCTTATCACTATTCTCGCTACAAGCCATCTGCAGGAATTTGCAAGTACAAATTCATAATACTGCCAAAACATTAGCGTATATAAGATATCTTTGGCAATTTCCCCTTGGAGGAAAGCATTTTGAATACCTTATGCTGTAAGATCGCTTCCAAATTCTGGAGTTTGAAGGAGGGATTACCTAAATGGCTTTATTCTTTAAAAAACAGTCCACTTTTAATTATGGATCATCTCCAGATTAGTTGATAAAAATAAGGGGAATATTTAGTGATTTCA
>CAYTDY010000156.1:0-5659 GCA_964436665.1 uncultured Desulfobacteraceae bacterium | reverse complement strand
GCACCGGATATAAAATAGCCCATTTTCATTTCAAGGGCCTTTGCCAATTTGATAATGGCTCCCAGAGGTGGAGATATCTTCCCTTTTTCTATCTCCATTAAGAGTTCAACTTGCAATCCCGTTCTTTGGGAAATGTCCTGCAAGCTTAAACCTTTCTTCTCTCTAATCTCTTTGACATTTTCACCAACATTTAAAATAATCTCACCCTCAGAAGGAGTTTTACCAGTACTATCCACAAGATATTTTTCTTCATCTTTTGCAGAAAAGTGGCTGAGGTCATCTAAAAGATCTTCATATTTATCAGCTTTATCGGATTTCTTTTTTTCTTCCATAGTTTTTCCTTTAATTGGATAAAAAGGTTTTTTATAATTAAACATATCACCCTTCATATTTGCTGTCAATGATATGATAGGCTTTTTAAGAGGTTTTTAACTCGGATACAGCTCAAACCATAACAAGCATTTTAGAGGTTATGTTTTGAGGACAATGAATATGATTGAGATATTACTTTTAATTAGATAGCGTCAACCTTGATATACAAGGCCTTACACCGAAAACCCTCTACGCCCAAAATGGCAATTTAAATAAAACAGCGGTGATTATGTCTAAAGACAACGCAGGAGCAAAAGTACCCAATACAGTTACCCTTATTTTTCGCTCAGTGCTGGGGTTGGCAGCCGCACTCTTATTTGGAGTCGCTAGCGCATTCTTTACACGATTTTTCGGCTTCCCCAACATGCTTGCTGCTCAAATCACTATTGGGGTATTTGGCCTTGCAGGCGGCTTGTCGCACTCTTTCCTCATTAGGGCAGTCGGGGGGGAAGTCTCATTGAAACAAGGCCTATTTCTTTCGATTGTATGGGCCTTGAGTTGCATCGGGGGTGTCACCCCACTGTTTTTTACCTTAGGAACGCCATTGAAAATGGCGGTGTTAGCGTTTTATAGTTTTGCCATCTTTGGAGCGCTCGGAGGAGTTGCAACCGCTTTCATCATGAGATCCCTTTTTGACAATGCCTCCTCTGGCGATGTTATGCCTTATGTTCTTACATGGTCTTTCAGCTTCGGCCTTGCTGCCATTGCAGTTGATGCCGTCGGTGAGGGGTTGCAAACATTCCTGCCGGCGTTTATTGCATGGTCTATTGCATTTGTGGCTATGGCACTGATCATTGGAGGTGGCACTGGGTATTCAATCGTGCATTTTTTAAGAGCAGGAAGGGATGGGAGGCGAGTCTTTGAAAGGTCCAGGATCGATTATAAGGAGTTCTCTAAAGAAAAGAATAAACGCTATATTTTGGTCCTGATCTTGCTCTCCGCTCCCTTTTACTTGAACGATTTTTCAAATATTTACATCACAGACTGGCGCTTATGGATCTCGATCGACTACACCACCGTGAAACTTTTCCCTTTCCTCGTTGTGCTTTGGTTGATCTGCTGCAAGAAAATGCAGCCCTATGAGTTCGGACTTACCGCCCAGCCGGTGATTTCTTTTGTGACCGTGTTTATAATTGGTACGCTTGCAGCTACGTTCATCGACCAAAATGGATACCTGATCCTGAATAGGTTTCCCGGATATCCACCCTTAGATGGCATGCCAGAAATTGAAAGTCCTCTGTGGGATTGGATTGATCTCACCATAGGGCTTTTGATAGTGGGGATATTTGAAGAACTCGTTTTCCGTGGCTACCTGAATACGTTTCTCACTCGATATACCCAAAACCCCCTGATTATTATCGGAATTTCCGCAGTAGCCTTTGGGTTTATTCACTGGAGCGGGGGCTTCCATAAGGTAATGGTGGCATCGGCGATCGGTGCCGTTTTCATGGTGCTGTATTTGAGAACGCGTTCCCTCCCCGCCATTATGCTCGCCCATTTTGCCGTGAATTTCATTGACTTTGCAAACGTTATCCCCAAAGCTATCTTTAGATTTATTTAAGATTGGAATTGTTTTTTTATATCTCTGAAATCTATTCACTCCGGCCGTAAAAAAAGGCATCCCCGTGTTCAATCCGCCATATTTCTGGCGGATAAACGTATAGTTTCTTTCATATATAACCCTGAGGCAAAGCGTCGGAGCCGTTTGCTAAATAGTAAAAAAATTATATTTAATCATCAGCTTATTGTTAATGTATTATTCAATGGGCCACACTCAATAAGAACTGAGCAATCATATGTCTTTTTTAGTAAGCCTTTTTTTCTATTATGATGGAAACAAATTCTTTCTTGCCTTGGCCCTCTAATAGTAGTATTAGAGATGGCTTTCAGTTAGGCGGCCCATGTTGAGGTGTTAAACTATAGCTTAATGACTGAGTTATACCAAGTTGCAATCATGTCATTGCGAGGAGCAAAGCGACGTGGCAATCTATGCTATTGAGATTGCTTCACTTTGTTCGCAATGACACCTTAACAATAGTAGCAGGTGAAAAGCAACTTGGTATTACTTATAAAGGAGTTGTTGATGGTTGATGATATTCAATATTTAAGAAACATAGGTATCAGTGCACATATTGATTCAGGTAAGACCACCCTGACAGAAAGGATACTTTACTATACAAAAAGGATATCTACCGTCCATGAGGTAAAGGGGAAAGACGGGGTTGGAGCCAAGATGGATTCCATGGAGCTGGAAAAGGAGAGAGGTATTACCATTTCCTCTGCTGCCACCTACTGTGAATGGAAGGGGCATAAGATCAATATTATCGATACCCCCGGGCATGTGGATTTCACAATTGAGGTTGAACGTGCCCTCAGGGTGCTTGATAGTTCCATACTGGTCCTGTGCGCGGTAGGAGGTGTGCAATCCCAGTCCATTACAGTTGACCGGCAGATGAACAGGTATAAAGTGCCGAGGGTGGCCTTTATCAATAAATGTGATCGAGCAGGTGCTGATCCATACCGGGTTGTGAACCAGCTTAGGGAAAGATTGAATCATAATGCCGTACTCATGCAGATACCAATAGGACTGGAGGGAAATTTTTCCGGTGTGATAGATCTGGTTTTTATGAAGGCTATCTATTTTGAGGGGCCCTTTGGGGAGGACATTAAAGAAGGAGATATTCCATCTCACCTCATTGATGAGGCCACTCTCAAAAGAGAGGAGTTGCTGGATGCTGCTTCAATGTTTTCAGATGCCTTGACGGAGGCTATTTTAGATGGCAGTGTCAGGGAGGAATTGATATATAAGGCAGTAAGAAAAGGGACAATCTCAAGACAGTTAACCCCTGTCTTTATCGGGGCAGCGTACAAAAATATCGGGGTTCAACCTGTACTCGATGCTGTTACCAACTACCTCCCTTCACCGGCAGAGGTAGAAAGCAGTGCACTGGATATGGATCAGGAGGAAAAAGAGGTATTGCTTTCCTCGAATCCTGATGATCCCTTGGTGAGCCTGGCCTTCAAATTGGAGGTAACCCCCTATGGGCAACTCACCTATCTGAGGATCTATCAGGGCTCTATTGCAAAAGGGGATGGTCTGATAAATACTAGGACAAGGAAAAAGATCAAGGTGGGGAGGCTCATCCGTATGCATGCCGATGAAATGGAGGATATACCCAGGGCCGGTGCAGGCGACATTGTTGCCCTTTTTGGGGTTGACTGCTTTTCAGGGGATACCTTTACTGATAGCCGCTTAAACTATACCATGACTTCCATCTTTATTCCAGAACCGGTTATTTCCCTTACCGTATTACCAAAAGACAATAAATCTGATACCAATATGGCCAAGGCCCTTAATCGATTTATCAGGGAAGATCCTACCTTTCAGTCTCAGGTGGACAAAGAATCCGGCCAAACCATTATCTCCGGGATGGGAGAATTACATCTTGAGATATATGTAGAGCGAATGAAAAGGGAATTTGGGGCAGAGGTGGATACTGGGATCCCCCAGGTGGCCTACCGGGAGGCCATCTCACGGCGGGCGGAGTTTAATTATATCCATAAGAAGCAGACAGGTGGGGCAGGGCAGTATGGGCGAGTCGCTGGATTCATGGAACCCTCACAAGAAGGTGTCTATGAATTTATAAGTGCCGTGAAAGGTGGTGTCATTCCAACTGAATTTATACCTGCTGTTGATAAGGGCTTCCAGTCATGCCTGAAAAAAGGCCTCTTGATAGGATTTCCGGTTTTCGGGTTAAGGATTACTGTCAATGATGGACAGCATCATGCGGTTGATTCATCCGATAGGGCATTTATTCAGGCTGCTGTGGGTGCCTTTAAACAGTCCTATTTAAAGGCCAAGCCGGTGATATTAGAGCCGATTATGAAGGTATCGGTAGAATGTCCCTCTGAGTTCCAGGGAAATGTTATGTCTTCTATCAATCAGCGCAGGGGCTTAATCATGAGCTCGGCGGAAGATGGGGTATTAACAACCGTTGAGGCCGAGGTACCCCTCGCAGAGATGTTTGGATATGCTACCACCTTGAGATCAATAAGTCAGGGAAAGGCAGAGTTTACCATGGAGTTTTCCAGGTATTCAAAGGTACCTGAATCAGTAGAAGAGGAGCTAAAATTAAAGTATAAAGAAAAATCAAAAAGGGGGAAGGGATGAAAGATTTCTTAAGGGTCAGCCCTTTAAAGATACTGGAAAGGCCTACCTATAAAGGGTTGGGCAAGGGTAATCTGGGGGTTCTCATGGCGCGAGCAGGTGCTGGTAAAACCTCATGCTTGATCAATATTGCATTTGATAAGCTATTTCGTGAGGAAAAACTTATACATGTTTCTCTCAAAGATGCACCAGAAAAAGTTACCTCTTATTATAATGTTATCTTCTACGATCTTGTTAAGGTCCTGGATATGGGAAATGTTTATGAGGTTCGGACTCGCTTAGATAAAAACAGGATGATCTTAGCCTATCTAAAGGAAAGTTTTAGTCTTAACAGGCTTCGGAAAAACCTTAACAATCTGGTGAGCGAGATCGATTTCATACCAGATACCCTCATTGTTGATGGCATTGATTTCGTGGAGGTTGGGAGGGATATTTTTGAGGGATTTAAGAAGATAGCAAAAGACTTTAAGCTCGAGGTATGGTTTTCAGCCCTCTCACACAGGCATATTACTGAGGTAAATAAGAGAGGAATTCCTTTTCCATGTAACAACTTAGACGACCTATTCAGCATTATTGTCCAGTTATATTCAACTCAATCAGGGGTCTTCTTGAAACTTTTAAAGGACCACGACATAGAACGTATACCTGATACAATGGTGAGGCTTAATCCAAACAACTTTTTGGCTTTGGAATAATTAAAAAGTGCCTAAAGCCCGCCCTGGCCTCCGGCTCGTAGAGCGCTATGCTTTGAGCTCTGAGCTTTGCACTGTGCCCTCAGCACTCTGGTTTCCCAAATCCAAAATCTAAAATCTTAATCCCTGCTTTTCTCTAATGAGCTTCCCTTATCCGAGGCCTAGGCTCTATGAGCCGGAGGCAATCAAGGGGGAGAAACAGTAAAGAAACCCTGTAGCAAGCTACAGGGAATATGCAAGTTTAAGGGAAGAATTTTTATCTCAATGAAGACAATATGATCTGCCAACTCTGGTTGAATTGGGTTCCACTGAGTCAAAGCCAACTTGCATCCTCTTAAGCCTGGTAGATTTTAAAGCAGACTCGATACCATCATCACCTTTTATGTTAATCAGTAGATCTGCTATCCTCTTGGTAAATATCTTATAT
>CAYTDY010000155.1:0-5702 GCA_964436665.1 uncultured Desulfobacteraceae bacterium | reverse complement strand
CAATACTATTGATGATACCATATATCAAGATGTCCATGATTCAGATTCAGAATTTCTACAATTTATAATGGGTTACAGATTTCCTACGTTCCTTATTTTTCGCCAGGCTCATAGAATAATGGAGATCGGACAGGAACAAAACAATTTTATCTACGAAAAATTCCTTAGAAACCCCTGGCCCAGGCCTGCCTGTCCCGATATAATCGGGACGAATAGGCCTGATTCACATGAGCTAAATGCTAGAGCTTTCATTTCCGATATATTATTACAACATCAGCATATTACAGGTAAGTGGCGCCTCCCGATCCCGTCCCGGTCTCGGGACGGGGAGGGCGGGTCATCATTCCAAAATTCCATTGTTTCATCATTCTCCCGCAATCTTGCAGGACGGAGCGAAACGGAACTCAGTTCTACTTTATCATCCAAGGCGGCAGCTTAATTGTGCCAGTAGCTATGCTTTTAGGAAATACCACTATCCTTTTTCCAGCTTGCCACTGAAGAATGGTGCCAACAGCACCCTCTTTTGGATCCAAACTTGGAATGACCTGATGGCTTTTCGGATTAAATCTGAGCCTGCCATAAACGCCCATGACATCCGTCTTTTCCAGTTCGGAAACGACCTTGTCAGAATTTAATGTGTCAGCACGCTCGATGGCATCCCGCAATACATATACCGCCATATAACTGCTGGAACTCCCAAGTCCTTCAGGCTCAACGTTCCATTTTTTTGCATAGGCATTGTAAAATTTCATGGTCCACGGTGTAGCATTGGATGGAGCATTGCCTGCATTGACCACGTTACAGAGTGTATATTCACCTTTGCCGTCCGTGGCTTTCCAAAAGCCGGGTTGTTCGGCCGCTGCCAGTGTGGAACCGAATGGGAGGGCCGGAAGTTTCATGTCATACCACTGTTTTAGTAAAATGGCACTTTCTGGCATATCCATCCAGATATTGATAATTTCCGATTTGGTCTTTTTCGCTTTGAGCAATCCCATGGAAAAATCGCTGGCACCAGTGGGGTAAATCTCCACCCCGGTCACATTCCAGCCTTTTTTAAGGGCCACCTTGTTCATCACCTCGGCTGCACCCCGCGCATGGGAAACATCCTGGGCAATAATGAACAAGTTGTTAAATCCATACTTTTCTTTCAATTCGGTGAAGTTCATAAACATTTCACCAACAAGCTGTACAGCCTCACCATGGATGCGAAAGCAGTATTTATATTTATCATATTGTTTTGCTACCAATGCGTGGTATTTCGGGGTCAATACGCCAGTGCTAAGGATTGAGATCTTCTTGTACTTGGATAAAAGGGACATAGTTGCCAAGGCCGCCTCGGAACGAACCGGCCCGCCCAAGATGAAATCAGACTTTTTATCTAAAATAAGCTTTTCGACCGCAAGAAGAGCCTCACTAACTGGAACGCCCGGCTCTAAGTCTCGAGTGTCAATAACCTCCACTTTAAATGGGCGCTTTTCCCCTCCCACTGTGACGCCTCCTTTGGCGTTAATTTCCTCAACAGCCAGTTTGATCCCCCTTTCCGCATCCCAGCCATAAAGAAAGGCTGTAGAGAGCGGACATCCTAAAACAATGGGTTTAGCTGCCAAGGCAGAAGAGGTTGGCAGTATAACCAAAACTGATAACAGCATAACAATAGTTGCAAAAAATTTTGTTTTCATGACTCTCCCTCCTTTAAGGTTTTATATTCCCTATTTATAATTTACTTAAAGTTTTCTTCTCACCTCCCTTCTCCAATTCATTAGCCTTTCACAGAATTTGCAAATCCTTACCATGTGTTGGTTTTCTTGTACCCACCTTTTTGACTTCATTCCGCAGCCTTTAAAAAGATACCAAAAAATGTCTTTAGCACACCCAAAAGGGATTGCAAAGGTGTGCCTTGATTGGGATACTAAAAGGGTCGAAATTAACTATTTGACATGTTTTTTATCTCTCACAGAACTCTCTGAAACTTACTTTGTTAGATAAATCCTCAATCAATTTGTGAGTTTTATCGATGGCTAATTTCATATCCATTTTGTTCTGTTTGGCTATCAAAATATCTTATAGGGCAAAGAATTTCTGAGCTGAATCCTTGAAAAGAAGGATTCAGCTTAAACTGCCATCCCTCTTGATGAGGAGTGTTCTATGCAGCAAATTCTTATGTCGCTATTCAATATTGGCATATACCAGGCAATAAATGCCACTACAGTCACTGAAAGTTTTGTCTTAAAAGCCAGACAAAGTATTTGATATCTGAAACCTCTCTAGGCTCTAGCAACTATAGAGAGAGCACAAAACTAAATCCTAATAGGATAGTTTAAATAATGCACTTACCTGAACAGCAAAGCTTGACCCATCAGCATGGCTGATAATTTATGATATTAATTAAAAGCAGGTAGCGCTAAATCTGAGTATAACATTGAATAGCCATGCCCATTTGGTAGTAACAACCTGTGCGAACAGTATATTTAAAAAAAATTCTCTAAAATCACGTCCTAGACGCTAGGATTTATTTGCTATTGCCTCGAATACAAATAATCTGCTTAAAAAAAGTCAAAGTAACATCAAGTAGGAAGGCAAGAGCACACATCATAATTACGCCTCCTTTGTGTATTTTGCATTTACTCTAACTCAATTGATTTTTTTGTTTTTTCCCTTCTTTTTATCTCTTTCGCCGTATATTCTTCCATGCAAGAATCATCCTTCCCTTTTACAATGGAGCACTCTAAATATTCGGCTATTTCCATTATACAGGCTCTTATAGCTTTCCCTACTGGTGTTTTTTTATACTTCCCTATGTCTCCGGAAAAGGCCCCCCTGCTTAACCCAAAACTGAAGCCGAACGATTTGGATGTGGCCTCAACCGTTCTTGCATCATATATTTCCCCCGTTTCAACCTCTATCAATTTTAGATCAACAGCCATGTACGCTTTGTCCTGTTTCCCTCCTATGGATATCCCTTTAATCGAAATGCCTCCTCCCTCGCCACTCGTTTTTTGTTCAAAAGCTGAGACAGTGGCAGCGACCAGGTATTTCGCGCCTGTCAGGTTCCCGATTTTTGACCTAGTACTTTTACTTATCCTGCCGGAAGCTCCCAGATCCTGTTCCTTAATCACAGCATCGAGCTCTTTTCTTTCGAGCACTCGGAAGACCTTCATGCTCGCAAGCTCTGCAATGAGCATATCTTGAAGATCCCGTCCTGCGGTCCTGCCCCACCATCCTGCATGCGTATCGTTAGTAAACCTTAAAACCCCAATCCGGGGTTTTTCTGCAGCAAAGCCCTGAGAAAAAGTAATAAAACTCAGACAAAAGACTAACGAGATGATAAGCTTCTTCATAGTAATCCCCCCTAAAAAAATCTTAAATTTTATTGATAATATCATGTAAAGGATAAAATAGCTTTTTGACTCTAGATCTAGATAAGGCGTACCCAATTGTCAAGAGAAAAAATCATCTGTCTCGGAACAATCAAATGCGGAAATCAGAGGTAATTAGAAATGATATTCCCAACGTTTATCCCTATCCCTGTGTACCATTCTTTGAATCTGGAATAAGACAGATTGTGGCATCGTGCCAAGCATATCTACCTACCTTGTATTTCTTGCCTCTAAAGATTATGGTTCTATCTCTTCTAGCCGGTCTTTTTCGGTGAAGAAAATATATCCAATTAATTTTGATATGTTATTTACAGGGCTAAGCTTACCCTTGCCATCCATTATCGCCTAATTCCAACTCGTAGCAGGTATCTCCTATTTCATATGCTTCCCTGAGTTATTCAAATAGCCTATGCGTCATGGTTCCACTAATCTAGTACCTTATACCTCGCAAAGAGAGGGAAACCTTCTCTGAATGGAATCAAACTGTGTTTCTGTCTTACCTTTTACATTTATAGATAATTCCTGATATTTAAGGACTCTAAGGTCCTCCTAGTATATCGTTTCATTACAATACATACATATCTAATTATTAAAAATGACAAATGTCAAAATCCAAATTTCAAATCAAATCTAAATTATCAAATGTTAAAAAAAAATACTGATCAGTGTAAGGCATGAAATTTGAGCTTTGACATTTGAGTTTTAATATATGTAAATATTTTAGCGAAACGCACTCCTAGAATGTATCTCCCTTAATATTGCCCTCTGAGAGACCGTAATACCTGCTGAATTAACCTACATAACGAAATATGTTGTGGTTGACCGCCTAATAGGCCAATGTTCTACCATGCTGATCTATTACATCCCTTGTAAGAATACAACTCTCACAGGTATTCTCAGTGCCTCCTATCCCGCCACCTACTACCTTCTTGGGATACTCATCTCTCAAAGGATGAGGGCCTTTCTGTGTCCAGTTATCGGAAACCCTTTGGAATCTAGTTTCCCATGGTAAAACCCTACTTTTTACCTCAGGGTTCTACCAGAAGACCTTTACTTTAAGATATTAACCCTAATGTCCGCTTTTAGTTTACTTTTGATTGTTCCCTAACACATAAGAAATATATCTCTCCTTTTCTGTCATACCATCCAAAAGTGCCAGCACATTATAGCTCAACACCTAGTGATTGTAGCCCCCTTCAAGGATAGCAAAACAGCCACATCTTTTCTTTTCACACGTTTCCCTGACCATTTCCCCTATAGTTGTATAGTCTTGGGTTTCCAGCAACCCTCCCCAATCATCTTTATGATTATCAAATCCTGCTGATATTCCTATTATATCTGATTGCTGTTCTTTCAACTCCTGCGCTACTGCCTTTAAATAGGTCTCCCTATTGTGTGAAGATACGTTAAAAATAGACACATAATCCTTTTTCCGAAATATATTTACCGTTCCATCACCAAAATGGAGATCTATATCCAAAACAAAGGCCCTATTGATAGCCTTTTCTCTCTTAAGTCTTTCCAGGGCAATAGCCATATTATTGAAATAACAAAATCCCCATGATCTTTCTGCTGAGGCATGATGGCCTGATCAGAGCAAAACAAGGCTCTTTCAACCCTATAAAGGCCGCCTGAATTGCTCCACCAGCTGCCAGGGATGAAATATTATAGAGACCTATCCTCTTCACATAATCTACATGGGGCAAGGTGTGAATAGCAATAATATCCTCCTCATTGGCAGGTGTGGGTTCTAAAAATTCATAATCCTCGGATATTACATTCAAAATGCTTTGCATTCTCCCTGCGGCGGCTGCTGGATCTGATGTATAAACCTGATGAAAATCATTATGAAATAAAATTTTCATTTCAGTGAACTAAAGTTAAAAGTGATCTAAAGTGCCTAAAGTTTAAACAGATAAAGAGACTTAACCTCACCCTCGTAGGTGATGCATAACATCTTTGACAGACAGATTATTAGGTCCGCGAATTTTCGAGGCCATTATTCAAGTTCCAGGGGCTCGGGAAAACAGTTCCATAATGGCTAATCTTCAAATTCCTCCCTCAGATGTTCAGGAAGGGCAAACGCTGCTTTATGAATCTGCTCATTATAATATCTCATTTGAAATGTTTTGGAGAAACGTGAAAGCCCTAATTCCATCTCAGGACGTATAGACTTTGAACAAAATGCAAAGCTGTAAGGAACCAATGTATAGGAAGGCACAGAAGCACGAAATATCCTGACAATAGGGAAAACCTCTTTAAGTCTATTGAAAACATCTTTAACAAGTTCTTTGTCAAAAAATATATCCCCAATCTGGGCTGCTA
>CAYTDY010000154.1:2533-5741 GCA_964436665.1 uncultured Desulfobacteraceae bacterium | reverse complement strand
TGGAAGGGACGACAGTTAGGTGAAAAAAGGTTATACATCTCCCCTGAACCAAACTTACAATTTGAAAAATCAGGCGGGGTAGACCTCCGGATAATCTGGGTCTACATATAACAACTTATCTTATCGGACCCGCCAGAAAGATGGCGGGCAGGCACAGGGAGTTGGGAATCCGTGTAGTCGATATAGTATTCTGGAGCCTTTGGCAGTGCATTGGCCCTGGGCGGAGGTCTGGCCTTAATTTCCCATAAACCCAGGCGCTTGAGGATCTTTGGTATGCTGAAGATGAAATGGCGGTGAGGGATTGCCTTGATCACTTCCTGGCAGAGCCATTCTCCGAATTCAATCACTCTCTTCTGATGGCAGGATGGGCAGAAGTGCCGGCGCTTACATGAGAAGGCCAAAAGATACTCATGGCCGCAGTCTCCACATTTCACACGGGCAAAGCCATTGTGCAGTATACCGCAATCAAGCCCGCCCTGGCGCGACTAACTCCATTTTGAACTTAAGACTTCGATTCATTGCTGAGAAAACGGTCAGTTGCAATAGTCGCACGAAACCAGGTCTGGGCCAGGGATAGCGATAAATCACCTTTTTCACATAAGATCGGAAAAAACCATACTGCCTTTCAAAGCGCTCTTCATAGACCTGCTCAAATGTTTCAAAATAATCTTAAACACAGCGATAATACGCTGAATTCTGAGGATTGCGAGGCCGGTAGACAGGAGAAATGTCGGGCATGGTTCATTATCTCTGAAAGAAATGAATAATTACCCGACAGAAAATACTGGAAGTTTTACTGAAAGTCAATTAAATTTTTCAATTAACTGGGGCAGGCATAGTTAAAAGTCTCGAATGGTTGGGAAATTTTCTAATAATAGTTGTTGTGAGATAGAAGGCTGCAGCTATGAGCCGACCATAGAGCCGACTTCAGGATGATGCAGTAAGCAAGAAACACAATCATAAAGAATGGTTTCTTGATAGTTTATACCTCTATATTTCCGAAGTATTCCTTTACGGCCTTTAGCGATATCCGCTTAGAGGGATGAATAAAACGCTTTTTGTATTTGGCAATCCTCTCCAGGGATTTTTCCAATCTTTCATAGGGAATCTCTCCCTTTAGTACCTTATCTCTTATTAGCTCTATGCTATCAACGAGATGGGACTGGTTTTTACAAATAAGTAATAGATCAACACCTGCATCAAAGGCATCTGCTGCACCCTCCGGCAATCCCCTTTCTTTCGCTATCGCTCCCATCTCCAGATCATCTGAGATAATCAGGCCAGAGAAATGCATTTTTTTTCTTAAAAGATCGGTTATAATTTTCCTTGAAAGGGTTGCCGGCATATCTGGGTCCAGGGCTGGATAAACTGCATGAGAACTCATTATAGCCGAGACATTAGCCTCTATGGCACCGGCAAAGGGTGGTAGATGTATGGATTCCATCTCTTCAAGAGTGACATGAACGGTGGGAAGGTTAAGGTGTGGATCCAGATCAGACTTCCCTAAACCAGGGAAGTGTTTGGCAACAGCCATTATACCGCCTTGCTGCAGGGTATTGATAACTATTTTCCCTAATTTGGCTACCAGTAGAGGTTCTTGTGAAAAAGGCCGGCCCACTAAGTGGGAATCCATATTTACTTGAGCCACATCCATAACAGGGGCCAAATTCATATTAAGCCCAACCAGAGACATTTCCCTAACAGTGGTGCTGGCAAAATAAAAGGCGCTCTTTTCTGGATCGGGGCTTTCCCCTATTGCTGTATTCCCCGGAAATTGAGTAAAAGGGGGTTTCAATCTGGCTACCCTGCCACCCTCCTGATCGATTGCAAGAAATAAGGGGATACCACTATTTTCCATTGATACCCTCTGTATATCCCTGCACAGACGGGCTAATTGAATTGGATCTTCTATATTTCTGCTAAAGAATATAATGCCGCCAAGATGGTAGTCTTTTATCAGAGTGATGGTTTGAGCATCCAATTCTGGGCTGGGCATACCCCCTATAAATAACCTGCCAATCTTTTGAGTGATCTCTGAAAGATCAAGTATAGGGTTCATGACATTAACACTTTTCTGTAATTGACGTTACCTGTAGCTTCTCATATACTAATTTCAGATTTCTTGGGAAGCCAATCACGCCTGCTATTGCAAGGCACAGGCGGACAGGTCTTGAAACAAGTTTAATTCACACTGAAAGGTAAATGCAATAAAAAAGGCAAAGTTATGAAAGCAATGGTCTTGGCTGCCGGTATGGGAGAGAGATTGAGGCCGCTGACAAATGTATATCCCAAGGTTTTAGTCCCAGTAGTAAATATACCAGTGATAGATAGGATTGTAAAATTCCTTAAGATCCATGGTGTCCGGGAAATAATAATCAATGCCCATCATCATTACCAAAAAATAGTTGATTACCTTGAAGAGGGCAATCCCTTTGGCATGAGGGTAAAAGTCAGGATCGAAAAAGATATCTTAGGAACAGGGGGTGGAATTAAGAATACCCAGGATTTCTGGGACAAAGATCCATTTATTGTTATAAATGGAGACATCTTGACCGATATAGACTTAAGAAAGGTTTATGAATTTCATTTAAGGAAAAATAACTTCGTGACTATGGTCCTCCATGACTTCCCTAAATATAATAAGGTAAGGATAGATAGAGAGATGAATATCCTCTCTATTGGTCCAGGTACGAATTTAAAGGATACATTGGCCTTTACCGGTATTCACGTTATAAATCCTGAGGTACTCGATTTTATCCCTGAGTATAAAAGATATAATATTATAAATTGTTATAAGAAGCTGATAGTCTTAGAAAAACCTATTAGAGGTTACATTACAACCGGGCATAGATGGATTGACATCGGAACTGTAGCCGATTATTTGAGGTCTAATTTCGATTTTTTGCCTCCGGGCAATATTTCTATAGCCAATGAGTGTCATATAGATTCGGGTGCAATCCTGAAAGATTGGGCAGTCATTGGAGATGGAAGCTCAATTGAGAGGGGTGCCCTTGTGAAAAAATCGGTTCTCTGGAATGATGTAATTGTTAGAGAGGGCATTAAGGTAGTTGACAGTGTCGTTACTTCTGGCGTTATTGTGGAAAAAGATCTTGTTGGCAGTGTGGCCATAAAGTAGTTTTTAAAAAAGTTCACCGTTCACCGTTTTCTGTTCACCGATAAGCAGAGGGAAACAGACAACAGATAAGGA
>CAYTDY010000154.1:0-2523 GCA_964436665.1 uncultured Desulfobacteraceae bacterium | reverse complement strand
AGAGTGCGACAGCGAACTGGATAACAGTAAACAAGCAATTGACATTAGAAAGGAGAGCAAAATCTGCAATTCAATTTTGAAAAATTAGAAGCGTATAAGGATGCTATAGAATTGGCTAACAAAATTTATGAAATAACCAAACTATTTCCAAAAAGTGAAATATTTGGAATCACAAATCAGTTAAGAAGAGCATCTATTTCAATTCCAAGTAACATTGCAGAAGGTAGCAGTCGTGGAAAAAAGGAATTCATTCATTTCCTGAATATTGCCCTTGGCTCCTGCTATGAGCGTGTTCCACTCCTGGAAATTTCAAAAAGGCAAGAATATATTAGTCATGAATCTTACAGTGAGTTAATCGATGAGCTGCATAAAATCTCAGCAAAAGTAAGTGCACTTAAAAATTCACTAAGAGAATAAAAATGTTTTTCCGTTCATTGTTCACTGCTTATCGATAAAAAATTTAAAACACTTTACTTTTCTTAGTAGTTAATAATCACCTAACGGTGAACGGTGAACGGTGAACGGTGAACGGTTAACTATAAATATCGGAAAACGGATAACGGTGAACGGTTAACTAATTTATATGATGGATCTAAAAGAATTTGTTAAATCATACATAGATGATACCTATATCGATAATAAAGAATTTAGGTGGAAAAGACTGCCTGCTGATGGTTCAAAGAGAATCTTTTATCGCCTGAGTAATGATCAAGGCTCATTTATAATTATGGATAATCCACCTAAAGAAAGGAGCATAGAAAAAGAAAACATCTCCTATTTGAAGATAGGCAAACACCTTTTTAGTAAAGGGATCCCTGTTGCATGTATTTACCGATATGACCTTGAACAAGGCTGGTTTATCATGGAAGATCTGGGGGAAAAAAATCTCCAGGAGATTGCAATCAACTCAAGCGATCGCATTAATTTATACAAGGGCGTTATCGAGCTTCTGATAAGGATCCAGTTTGAGGGCAGAGAAAATTTTAATCCTGAGTGGTGCTATCATACAAAAAGATATGATAAATATGTCATGGAAAGATTTGAGTCAGATTATTTTCTTACCTATTTCTTGAAAGGGCTCCATGGGCTGAAGCAAAATTTTTCTGAATTAAAATCCTCTTTTAAACATCTTTCCTATAATGCCTCTCTTGCAGATAACGATTTTTTTCTTTACAGGGATTTTCAGTCAAGAAACCTTATCATCAAAGGGGATAAAATAGGTGTGGTAGATTGGCAGGGTGGGCGTTTAGGCCCCTTACAGTATGATCTCACCTCTCTTTTAATCGATCCATATGTAGTGCTGAAAAAAGAGGAAAAAGATTTTCTGTATGATTATTATCTCAAGCTTCTTGAGAAACGCCTTCCGGGCATATCCGGTTCATTTTCCAGGTATTATCCTTACCTTGCCATCCAGAGGAATCTCCAGATATTGGGCGCCTTTTCATACCTGAGTAAGATCCAGGGGAAAAATAGATTTCTTGCCTATATCTCCCCTGCCCTACGATCCCTTGAGGGGCTTTTAGATGAACTTGATGACCCTGAATTAGATCCACTGAAAAGCCTAATCAGAAAAATCGATAAGAAAGAGATATCAGCAGAAGGCGAATTTAAAAGGTAGCAAAATTGAGAGTTGCTATCAAAAAGCTGAAAGCTGATGGCTGAATGCTCGCAACAATATATATATGAGCTGTCTTATGAACTTGGAATGAGCGAATATTATTATCGAATGGCTCTTGCCTTAAAATAGATTTTTCAGTATTATTATCAATAGTATATAGCGTGGAGGATATTTAATGCATAATGAGTTCAACGCCATTGTTGAAAAGGATGGAGACTGGTTCATAGCCTATAGTCCTGAAATTCCTGGTGCTAATGGACAGGGACGGACAAAGGAGGAATGCCTTCAGAGCCTGTCTGATTCTATTCATTTGATTTTAGAAGATCGACTACAAGATGCTCTTCGCGGGGCACCTGCCAATGTTACACGTGAAGTGATTACAATTGAATGAAACGTGAAGAATTATTGAAACATCTTCGACGGCATGGCTGTTACCTTAAACGAGAAGGACGCTCTCACTCCCTATGGTGCAATCCTCAAACAGGCCATATTGAAGCTGTTCCTCGTCATACTGAACTAGCGAATAAACTCGTTAAAAAGATTGTTCGAAACCTATCAATTCCACAAATTTAATAACACTCTTGCCTAACACATCCCTGCACTTCATGCGGGATAGTGAGCTCAAGCAAACGTCGCAACAAACTCAATAAACACAACAAACCCAATAATAGGGAGAATGAACATGGAAAAGAAGACCTTGTTTGAACCAGGAGATCTGGTAAAGAATTTTACAGGCCAGCTTGGTCTGGTTATTTCAACAGAGACACTGAATAAGATACGAGATACCGTTAAACAGGGAAGAAGGCCAGGTCATTTTTTTGCTGCCGGATGTCCTGAGAGTATTGATTACCTTCTGAAGGTCCCTGTATTTTTTGAAGATGGAACATATGATATTATGAAGCCAA
>CAYTDY010000153.1:4221-5872 GCA_964436665.1 uncultured Desulfobacteraceae bacterium | reverse complement strand
TCAGCAATCATTATTTGCCTGTCGTACCTTTCCAGTTCATTAATCGTAAGCATATCCGGTAATCACCCCCCAGTATGTTGTTTTACCTCTTCATCTATCCACTCCAAATAATCCAGATTACCACCAATAATAGGCAAAGCAATTACCTCCGGAACATCATAGCTGTGAATCTCTTTGACCAATCTTACAATCTCGCTTAATAGTGATATCTTGGTTTTGACGATTAAAAGGCTCTCTTGGGCTGAATCGAGCTTGTCTTGCCACCAGAATAGTGACCTAACCCTGGGTAGGATATTTACACAGGCTGTGTCCCTATGCTTAAGAAGTGCTTCAGCTACCTTGTGTGCCTCTTCATCCGAGCCCGCTGTAATAAAAATGACCACATTCTCCCTATTCTCCATAAGTTACTATCCTCCAGCTATAGGTATGAAATTCACCCCTTCTTCACTGTGTGATTACTTTTATTGTGTCTCCCGGCCTGATAGATCCGCCATGAATTACCTTAGCAAATATCCCTTCTTTGGGCATGATGCATTTGCCTATCTGGCGAAAGATAGCACAGCCTGCGTGACATTCTTTGCCAATTTGCATGATCTCCAAAATCGCCTCTTTGCCAACCCAGAGCCTCGTCCCAGGAGAAAGGGAAAGAGGATCAAGGACTTCCACTGTCAGATTTTCTGCAAAATCACCAGGGCCAATATCAAAGCCAAAATTTCGCATCTTATTAATACTTCCGATTGTTAGCATGCTTACCTGACGATGGGTGTTACAGTCGGCATGGGCATCGCCAACAAGGCCATAATCTTCCTTAAGGATGCCTTCACCTACAACTTCTTTTTTTGTGCCTTTTTGATTGCTCCTACACACCGCAATTATCTTAGCCATGCCGCTACCTTGCTGCTCTCTCTATCGTCCCGCCGCCTATTACGCTATCATCATCATAAAAGACTACTGCCTGGCCTGGGGTGATCGCCATCTGCGGTTCCCTGAATTTCACCCGGACTTTTTCCTCGTCCAAGGGGCTTACAATTGCTTCAGCCTCTCTGTGAAGGTATCTTATTTTTGCCTTTACCTCAATGGGTCGCTTTAACTCTTTTATTCCTATCCAGTTTAACTCTGAAGCTATGAGCTCATCTCTGTAAACCTCCTCTTTAGTACCCGCTATGATGGCGTTTCTTTCTCGATCAATGGCTGTCACATATAATGGCTCCTTGTATGATATTCCCAGTCCTTTGCGCTGGCTGATGGTGTAAAATGGGATTCCTCGGTGCTGTCCAAGAGTGTTTCCTTGACTGTCCAGTATCGGTCCTGGCACTGCTACTGCCCCTACAATGGTAGAATAACCTCCGGCGATAAAGTTCTGGCTCTCTGGCTTATCATCAATGCCAAGCTCAAGAGTACGGGCCATCTTTCTCACCTCTCCCTTGGTATAGATACCCAGCGGGAAGAGGGAGCGTCCTAATTGTTCCTGGGATATAGAGAAGAGGAAATAAGACTGATCCTTTGCCATATCTCTGGCCTTTTTGAGTAAATAACGATGCTTACTCTTGTCGTATTCCACCTGGGCATAATGACCAGAGGCGAAATAATCAAACTCGAGCCCTATATCCCGAGCTTTTTTAAGAAGAGCATCAAATTCAACCCTTTGGTT
>CAYTDY010000153.1:0-4211 GCA_964436665.1 uncultured Desulfobacteraceae bacterium | reverse complement strand
GACGCAGGGGTTAGGCGTTCTCCCTAACAGGTACTCATAGCAGAAATAATCCAGAACCTCGATTTTATATTCTTCCCTTAGGTCAAAAGTATAGAAGGGGATCCCCAAAACTTGAGCAACCTTCCGAGCATCCTCTATATCCTCTTCCTCGCCAGGGCCGTAACAAGCATGACGTGTCCCATTTCTGGGAAGAGCCTCCCCATCCCATACTTTCATGGTAATCCCGATGATCTTATAACCCCTCTCTTTAAAAAGAGAGGCAGCAACTGAGGAATCCACCCCACACCGCTCATGGCTACTACTACCTTCGCCATATCTCTCTATTTCCTATTTCCTTATTGGGCATTCTTTGTTGAGCAGGTGGGCTTATAGGCTTGACTTTGGGCTTCTTTGCCTTAGATTTCTTCCTTTTTTATCTTCTCTTTAAGGACTCCCCACTGTTCCCTGGTTAGGACACAGATGTTGTCCCTCTCTCCTATTTCCACTTGTATATCCGTTATCTTGATAACCGGACAGCACGACCCTTCAGCACATAGATTCACTATTTTCATTCTTTATCCACCTCCTTTCTTTTAAGTATTCAGGCCTTTTAGAAAAGTTTGTTTTTTATCTCTTTTCTATAACCTGGCCCCTGATTATACAGCGATCACTTCTTTAACCTCGGGCACCTTTTCCTTAAGCACCTGTTGATCCCATGTCGCAAGGTCATACTTGCCATAGGACAGCCACCACAGGCACCAAGGAGTCTTACGGTGACCACGCCCTCCTTAACATCTACTAACTGAACATTACCACCATCTGCCATCAAGTTAGGTCTTATTTCGTCTAATGCCGCCTCTACCTTATTACGCATGCTTTATCTCCTATCTATTTATTTTTATTACTGTCTTTTCTTTTTCATACCTCTTCCATTATCACATTGCTTTTGACGATCCTTCAGTTGTTTTAAGTTCCACTTTTGTTTTTGCCGCTGGACCAGATCCTCAAAGGTTGTGGAATCCAAAACTCTTTCCATTGCTTTTTTTACCTCAGCCCAGATGTCATGAGTGACGCAAATGTCTGAACGAGGATACAGCTCAGGATTATCCACACAGGCTACTGGAGCGATTGATCCCTCAAGAATCTGGATTACCTCACTGAGTATAACCTCCTTAGGAGATTTAAGGAGTGAGACTCCACCCCGAGTTCCTCGCGTGCTCTTTATTATCCCTGCCTTTACAAGAGGTCCGATTAGATGCTCCAGATATGGCAGTGGAATCTCCTGCCTTTGGGCAATGTCTTTCAGCAGCACCGGCCCCTTACCCCAGTGAAGAGATAGCTCCAAAAGCGCCTTTGTTCCATATCGTGCCCTTGTAGAAAGCTTCATAAATATCAATCCTTTTTGTTGACTAAAATGGTCAACAAATATAAAATATAAAATAAGAGTATAGGTGTCAAGAAAAATAAAGAGGTCTTTTTTGACTTGATCTGTCTAAAATCTTACCTTACGGTCACTACCCTAATACATGTTGTTTTGCATCAGGCCTTTATAAAGACCAATTTGAAAATAGAAAGTATTGTAAAATAAGATGTCTGGACATATTCAGAGGATCTTTCAGGTTGTTTATATTTTTAGCCTTGCATTCTGCTTGGCTTGTCTGTTTTCAGGAGCAGGGTGTTCGAAGGGAATCTTTGTTAAAAAGCCTGTTCCTGAAAAAACATGGACGTGTGATAAAGCGGCCGATGAGGCCCTGAAGCAGCAAGATTATGAGGCTGCTATTCTTCTTCATCAACGCCTTCTGGAGAATGAACCTGCAAATGGGCTTGCTTTGTACCACCTTGGATATGCTTATGGGCAGACAGGAAACCACATGAAGGAAGTATTATATTACGAGAAAGCCATAGATCTCGGTTTTAAAGAAGGCAATATCTTCTTTAACTCAGGGATGGCATACGGGGAGTTGTATCAGATAGAAAACTCTATTCGTGCCTTTAACAAGGCATTGGATATAAATCCCGACAGTGCTGATAACCACTTTGGACTGGCCCTTGCTTATCAAAGAAGCGTTTCTGACAAACTGGCAGAAAAGGAATTCTTGAAGGCAATTGAGATTGATCCAGCGCATGTGGATGCCAGACTACACCTGAGTTTGCTCTATGCGGATATGGGTGAATTGCAAAAGGCCTGTGAGCAGCTCCGAAAAATCCTGGATATTGACCCAATCCATAGAAGGGCACGGGAATTCCTAAAAAGAATTGAGAAGGAATAAAGGGAGCTTGGGGGTGGATTTTATCTAAAAGCGTCTTGTGCAGCGGGTTTTACGCTGACATAATGCTCCTAATGTTCAAACCTTATATCCGCAGCATAATTTGAACATACGCAAAATTGACCTAACCTTGATATGAGGTAACAGCCTACCTTTTTTTACCATGGATAGCACGTTTAGCAGCGTGCTGAACTAATCTTGGAGTCAGGATCCCTTTTACATTAATATGGTCAAGCTCTGGAAGTATTTTACCGTTATAAAGAAAAACCAAGCCATCTACTAAAGGTGGGCTCAAATGGGGTTGCATAAATGTTGCGGCAAGCATATAGAATGTTGTTTGTCCTCCAGCAGAGCCTTGAAAAAAATACCTCCTTGCATCTCTATTGGTATCAACCATATTAATAACAGCGATGCGAAGAGGACGAGAAGGCGTAGCTATCTCATCTATTCTAACAACTTCAAAATGAATATCTGTTACCTTGCCTGTATATGTTTTGGAAAAGTAGTCTTTGGCCAGATGTCGACCAAGACTGTCGAGTGCATCTTTGACCAAGGTATTTGGAGGCAATATAAATGGCTGAGCGTCACTTAAAAGATATTGTTGGTCGGGTGAAAAGGTATAGAGCTCAATCTCTCCAATAATCTGGGATGAAGCTGGGGGAGCTTTGTCAGAATTATTGAAACAACCTAAATTCAGTAATATTATCAATACCATAAATGAAGTAGCGATATGACGCAACATGAACTGATTTCCTTGCTTTTTCAAAAAATTATGGCAGCCAATATATATTGACTGCATAAAACTCTACATAGGATTCTCCTTATCTTTGGAAGGTTCACGCAAATGCTTTCGGAAATTGCAGCGATATTTACAATCATTCCCATATTCTTCTATTTTAATTCCCTTACCACCTCGAGGACATTTAACTGCTCCGGACTTCTGGTGAGGGCAGTTAACCCAAGCGGGAGCTTCCAAGTCATAACCTCCACACTTAGAACATCGAATCCCACGCTCTGTAATCTCTAACTCGAAGCTATATCTTATTCTCTCACAATTTCTACAGTAACAGTATTCCCATTCACGTAACTGATTAAGGTAGACTTCAAGTTTCTGCATGATATAACATCCTCAAGAAAAAGGCACCTTATATATTGCATCTATAAAGGATGGCAACTTATCCAGGCATCATAGTTAAGATATAGCTTATAGCTCATGCTTGTATTTATTAACCCCGCCCTTCCCTCTGGAAGGGCGGCCTTCGGCAAAATTTGTGTTGCCCTTTTTGGATCCAATTGTTTATCGTATAAATATAAGGTTTTCAATATATTAAAACACTATTAATTTATAAACGCAAATTTTGGGTTAATATCAAGTTTCTTCTTGACTAAAATGGTCAACAAGTCAAATATATCATGAAAAAAATAGCCGTCAAGAAAAATAAAGGGTGCTACTGGGGGACAAGCAAGATCTTTGATAAATTTTTTTCTCGCGTTACAAATGGTTGTGATTATCTTTGAATTAATAAAAATGATTTATGATTAAAAGGGGGTCCCATGAAATATAGAAACATCGCCTTATTTTTTGTAATCGGAAGTTTTTTTCTGCTTTTTACATGCCCTCACACTTTGATAGCAGCACCTGGAAAGACCGTCAAATTAACGGTTCCTAATCTTCCTCGTGGCGACTGATGTGAACCACAAGATAGGATAAGGTCTATCCTGAAAAGTATTGAGGGGGTATTGAGGTATGAGTTACATGCAGCATCTTTTACAGTGACTGTAACCTTTGATAATAAGAAAACCAGCGTTGAGAAGATTATAGAAAGACTTTCAAAGGGAGGGTATCCAGTTTCAGGAAAACCTCAGTGGGTAAAGTAATAACTTTAAACAGCCAAAGAATTGCTTTTCTAACTATAATTAAGACATTTGAGCATTGGCACTTGCCTATGGACTGACAAATATAAT
>CAYTDY010000152.1:0-5973 GCA_964436665.1 uncultured Desulfobacteraceae bacterium | reverse complement strand
CATATCATGGCCGGACACCTAGTCTGTGAGTTAGTTGAGTATATTCTTTTCCAAAGAGATTCTTCCATATAATCAAATAATTGTATTAAGGCCTGAATAGAGAGTTAGCAACCTGAGGAACCAAAAAATGGACAAATTAGAACCAATATCCTTAGAAAATATACGCACCTATTCCCTCAAAAAAAGGCCAAGCAAGGTCTCGGTAACGGATTTCGGATCTGGCTGGATACCAGGCGGTAAGATGAGCCTTTGGCTCGAAAGGCTGCCAAATATTCTTGCAGGGAGTGATCTTAGAAAACTGGTTAATAGATTAGCAATGGCCGTAAAAGATCGAAAGAGCATTATTCTATCTATGGGGGCTCATGCCATTAAGATCGGGTTAAGTCCTGTAATCCTGGATTTGATGGAAAAGGGGATAATTACAGGTTTAGCCATGAACGGTGCCGGTATTATACATGACTTGGAGGTGGCCATGGTGGGCGCCACGTCAGAATATGTGGACTCCGAACTGCCGGACGGCAAATTTGGAATGGCTCAAGAGACGGGAGAGTTTCTTAATATGGCAATCAGGGAAGGGGCTAAACAAGGGAATGGATTAGGCTATTGTGTTGGGAAGAGCATTCTCGAGGCATCCTTTCCTTATAACAAGTTTAGTTTATTGGCCGGAGCCGTGAGGATGAATATTCCTCTTACAGTGCATGTAGCTATAGGCACGGATATTATCCATTCCCATCCGACTGTAGATGGGTCTGCAATAGGAAAAACTTCACATCTTGATTTCCGACTCTTTGCCACGTTAGTCTCACACCTTGAAGGTGGTGTATATATCAATCTTGGCTCAGCGGTTATCTTACCTGAAGTGTTCTTAAAGGCCCTTACCCTGGTGAGAAACCTGGGGTTTAATGTCAAGAGGTTTACAACAGTGGACATGGACTTTATAAGGCATTATAGGCCTATGAATAATGTAGTTAGGAGGCCTACTGCCGAGGGTGGCGAGGGATTTTCTCTAACTGGGCACAATGAGATTATGTTTCCCCTGCTTGTAGCAGCCATGATTGAATCCTTGGAGAATGATAAGGTCGTTTCTTAAGAAATTGAAATGGTAGAAGACGTGATCAGGGTTGGATTCGGTTACGATGTTCATAGGCTGGTTGAAGGAAGACCTCTGATCTTAGGAGGTGTTAAGATTCCATATGTGAAAGGCCTTTTAGGTTACTCTGACGCGGATGTCTTAACACATGCCATTATCGACGCCATCCTTGGGGCCCTTGGTAAGGGTGACATTGGTCAGCATTTTCCTGACTCTAATGCAGCTTACAAAGGAGCAGATAGTCTTTTTCTTCTGAAAGAGGCAGTAAAGATTGCCCATGATGAGAGATTTGCTGTCAACAACCTGGATGCCACTGTTGTTGCCCAAAAACCAAAGTTAACAACATATCTGCATGATATGGAAGAAAGGCTATCAGGTGTTTTAGGGGTTGACCCTCAGGTGGTAAACGTAAAAGCAACTACCACCGAGGGCCTGGGCCTTTGCGGTAGAGAGGAAGGACTGGCTGCCTATGCGGTAGTAACACTAAGAAGTGCCTAAAGTTTAAAGCGCCTAACGTTAAAGGAACAAAAGTGACCATCACATGCTTTGGGCCAGTTTTTATTGGTTTAAAAATGGGATTTTCTATACTATCAAGCTAATGCCGCCTTAATAATCCTAAGCAGGAGCTATTAAACTCAGTCCTTGCATGCCAGCCTGCCCTGGCGCGACGGGATGTGGGTATGGAACTGTTTTCACTGATTATGAATGCCTCACCTTCCATCACCGCATCTTGACATGCCAGGTCTGGGCCAGGGTTAAAATGATCTGTTTCCCAAACTTTAGGCACTTTAGGCACTTGTAACTTTAGACACTTACTCTTAAGGAACATGTCCCTCAGGTTATATAACTCAGCAAGCCGGAAAAAGGAAATTCTTAGGCCAATAAAGAATGGTGAGCTTGGCATTTATGCATGCGGGGTTACGGTCTATGATCTGTGCCATATAGGACATGCCCGCTCGGCCATTGTTTTTGATGTCTTGGTGAGATACCTGAGGGCCAGGGGCTTTAAGGTTACCTATGTTAGAAATTTTACGGATGTTGATGATAAGATCATTGAGCGGTCAAAAAAAACCGGGGAAGACACCATTACCTTAGCAGAACGATATATACATGCCTTTCACGAAGATATGCTTGCCTTAGATGTGCTTATTGCTGATGTGGAGCCAAGGGCCACAGAGCATATTGATGATATTATTGATATGATTAGACGGCTGGTTGAAAAAGGATTTGCCTATGTCAATGATGCTGATGTCTACTTTTCTGTTGAGAGTTTTGATAGTTATGGTCAGCTTTCAGGTCGCCGCCTGGACGAAATGGTTGCCGGGGCAAGGATTGCTGTTGATGAGAAAAAGAAACATCCTATGGATTTTGTTCTCTGGAAAGGGGCAAAACCAGGGGAGCCCAAATGGAAGAGTCCCTGGGGTGAGGGAAGACCAGGATGGCATATAGAATGCTCTGCAATGAGCTGTAGGTATTTAGGGGCAAATTTTGATATTCATGGTGGCGGTCGTGATCTGATATTCCCACACCATGAAAACGAAAGGGCCCAGGCAATGGCAGCTAATGGGGTCAATTTTGCAAATTACTGGGTCCACAACGGTTTTGTGACTGTGGAGTCGGAAAAGATGTCTAAATCGCTGGGTAATTTTATTACTATAAAGGACGCTCTTCAGTCATATCACCCCCAGGAATTAAGGCTCTTTTTGCTTTCTACGCACTATAGGAGTCCGTTGGATTTTTCTCGATCTGCCTTACTGGAAGCCAGGTCCGGGCTTATCAGGATCTACAGGACTCTTCAGAGATTAGAAGAGATAATCGGCCCTTGTAAAGGTGATTCAAGAGAGATGATCAGCCCGTTTTTGGCTCCAGGAGATGGAGATGGCCTTAAGGACGACTTTAGAAGTGTTATGGATGATGATCTTAATACAGCTGCGGGATTAGGATTGATCTTTGATAAGGTAAGAGATATCAATAGAGTCATAGATTCATCGGTCCAAAACAAGGATGTTAGATCCCAGTTGATTCAGGAAAGAAGCGATCTTCTTGACTGTGGTAAGGTCTTGGGCCTGCTTGAAGAGGAAGCATCTGAATTCTTTCAGGAGATAGTGAAGACTCCCTCTGCAATAGACACCGAAGAGATTGAAAAAATGGTCAAAGAGAGGGATGAGGCAAGAAGGGCAAAAGATTGGGCGCGGGCCGATGCTATCAGGGAGAAACTGTCCGGAAAGGGCATCATCCTTGAAGATGGACCCAAGGCCACAAAATGGCGATTCAGGATTGAGGGCTCCGGATAGACTACTCATTCGTCAATCGTCATTTGTCATTCGTCATTAGTCATTTGTCAGTTGTATTCTTGAGCAGTCAGCAGCATGGAGATATGGGATGTGGGGTATGGAATCTGACTCGCAACCTGTAACACAAAACCCAACAAACCCAACAAACCCAACAAACTCAACAAACACAACAAACACAACAAACACAAGTGCAACGGTCTTCAGCCTTTGAGCTTATCTCTCAATTTGAACCAAAAGGTGATCAACAACATGCCATTGATGCCCTTTGTAAAGGGGTAGAAGAAGGACTCAGGCATCAGGTGCTGCTTGGTGTAACCGGCTCTGGAAAGACATTTACCATAGCCAATGTCGTGGCACAGGTCCAAAAACCCACCCTTGTAATTGCCCCCAATAAGATCTTAGCTGCCCAGCTTTACGGGGAATTTAAAAATCTTTTTCCAAACAATGCAGTTGAATTTTTTGTGAGCTACTATGATTATTATCAACCCGAAGCATATGTGCCCCAAACCGATACCTATATACAAAAAGATGCCTCTATCAACGAGCAGATCGATAAGATGAGGCATTCGGCAACCAGATCCCTTCTGGACAGGGATGATGTTCTTATTGTAGCCAGCGTATCATGCATTTACGGGCTTGGTTCCCCTGAGGCCTATCATGGCATGCTCCTGTACGTAGAAAAAGGTGATTATATAAGCCGAGAAGATGTCCTCAAGAAATTGGTGGAAATTCACTATGAAAGGAGTGACCTTGACTTTCATCGCTCATCTTTTAGGGTTAGAGGTGATGTGGTGGATATCTATCCAGCATACGAGGATTACTCCTCTATCAGGCTGATATTTTTTGGCGATTGTGTTGAACGTATTCAGGAGATTGATCCACTTACCGGTCACATTATGCAAGAGCTCAGCCGTGTGGCTGTCTATCCGGCCAGTCATTATGTGACCACATCGGCTAAGAGACAAGAGGCCATCCAGAATGTTAGAGAAGAGCTCACCAGAAGGATTGAGCATTTTAAAAGGGAAGAGAAATGGATTGAGGCGCAAAGAATCGAGGAGAGGACCCTCTATGATTTAGAAATGATTGAGGAGATGGGTTATTGTCATGGCATAGAGAACTATTCCAGACATCTGACAGGTAGGAAGCCCGGCGAGCCACCCCCAACACTTCTTGACTATTTTCCAGGTAATTCCCTTATTGTCTTAGATGAAAGCCATATTACGGTCCCCCAGCTGGTAGGTATGTTCAGGGGCGATAGATCAAGGAAAGAGACATTGGCTGAATTTGGTTTTCGCCTTCCCTCTGCCCTTGATAACAGGCCCCTGAAATTTGAGGAATTTGAATCTCGGGTTAACGAAATAATCTATGTTTCTGCCACCCCAGGCCCCTATGAATTGGATAAGGTGAGCCACGTGATCGAGCAGATTACGAGACCGACGGGCCTCATAGAGCCGGAAATCTCAGTCAAACCGGCAAGCAGCCAGGTGGATGGTCTATTAACGGCTATCAGGGATGTCGTGGGTGCTGGTCAGCGTGTTTTGGTCACCACTCTCACCAAAGCTATGGCCGAAGATCTCACGGAGTACTATGCAGAATTGGGTATTAGGGTCAGGTACCTTCATTCTGACATAACTACCATTGAAAGGACGGAGATCATCAGGGACCTTAGGCTTGGAGTCTTTGACGTCCTTATTGGTGTCAATCTTTTAAGGGAGGGTTTAGATCTGCCAGAGGTCTCGCTGGTGGCAATTTTGGATGCAGATAAAGAGGGTTTCTTGCGATCTGAGAGGTCCCTTGTCCAGACCTGTGGGCGTGCTGCCAGAAATGTGGACGGTAAGGTCATCTTTTATGCTGATGAGGTCACACCGTCCATGAGAAAGGCAATTGATGAGACTAACAGGAGGCGGAATTTACAGAAAAGATATAATGAGGCACACGGGATTACCCCGGAATCAATCAAGAAGGATATCTCTGATATCCTAGGCTCTGTTTATGAGGCAGATTATGTGAGTATTCCCATTGTCTCAGAACCAGAGGAGGAATACATATCACTTGATAATTTAGCCAAGGCTATGAAATCAGTAAAGAAAAAGATGTTTGATGCAGCCAGAAGGTTAGATTTTGAGGAAGCATCTCGCCTGCGGGATCGGATATCCCATTTGGAAAAAAAGGAGTTGGCCTACAAGGATTCATCACCTTTTTGAATCCATGATCTTCTCCAGGGTCCATAGATCCTCATCTTGGTCATATCTAATAAGATAGATCTTCTGATCGTTGGCCAATATTTTGAAATAGCTGTGATCTACCCCGTACCATCGGTCTACAATTTCTTCTACCCTCAGCTTTCGCCCTCGGACGGTAATATCAATCGGTCGCTCATTCGCCTTATATCCAGAATAGCAACTAACGTGGATAACCTTTAGCCGTGAATCAATTTTCATATCAAGTTAAATAGGACGCAGATTTTCGCAGATATACACAGATAATAATACTTTTTTTCTTAATTTCTTAATCCAAAAAATCTGCGTTCATCTGCCCGCCTCGCCTGAGCGAGAGCGATGGCGGGCAGGTGGCAGGCGGGTCTGCGTC
>CAYTDY010000151.1:0-6024 GCA_964436665.1 uncultured Desulfobacteraceae bacterium | reverse complement strand
CGGTGCTGAGGGAATAGGTTTTGCCATACCAATCGACAGGGCCAAGAGGATTGTGAGCGACCTAATAAATTACGGCCGGGTTCATACAGCCTGGCTGGGTATCACAGTTCAGAATTTAAATGAAAACTTAATCAATTATTTCCATTTACCTGTAAAATACGGCGCCATGATTACCGAGATTCTGGCGGGTTCACCAGCAAAAAATAGGGGTCTTAAAAGGGGAGATGTAATTACCAAGCTCAACAAAAATAAGATAAAATCCAGTCGCAATTATTACGACCAACTATCTCAATATACTGCCGATGAAATAATTCATTTAGTCTTTTTCAGGAACGGTAAAAGGCACAAGACAGGCATAAAGGCTGCTTCATTCCCGCCTGATTTTGCCTTTGACCTGGCATTTGAGCGGCTGGGCTTCAGGGTTGAAGAATTAAACAGATCTCTGGCCAGTAAATATAGGTTAAAGGAGAAAAAGGGTCTGATTATTGTGGCTATCAAAAAGGGCTCCCAGGCAGATAGTATTGGTCTGGCACCAGGTGATCTTATCAGGGGAATAAATGATATTTCAGTTACTACAAAGGAAGATTTTAAAAAGTCAGTTATTAGATATAGACTTAAAAAACAGATAACAGTGCTTATTCAAAGAGGCTGGACTGTTTATTCTATCTCCTTTAAGATGTAAACTATAGGGTATTGTTTTTTTCGACATTAATATCGTAGCAATGAACCACCCCGCAACAAGCTGCATGGTATCAAATTTTAAAAGCAATGGTCACTGCGAGGAGTCCTAAAGGCTTTTGGGACGACGCAGCAGTCTCCCGGCAAAGAGATTGCTTCGCTTCGCTCGCAATGACAGAAAGGAATGTGTCTTCGACGAAACTCTGCAGCAAGCCGCAGGGAATTATCAAGTTAATAACTGCCCAATATCGTAAGATATTACAATGGGAGCCGGGGGTAATTCGGGTATCGTTGGGGATGAAAATTAAACTATTTTTCTTTTTGTTTCTCTTGACTTTCTTTTATTTCTTCTAACTTTTTCAAAATTGTGTTAGCCTTATTGATTAAATAATCCACTCTTTTATAATTGGGGTCAACAAGCTTTACCAACCTCCATTCCCTAATAGCTTCAGTTAATAGTTCCTTATTAAAGAACTGAATACCTTTCTTGTAGTGCATCTCTTTATACAAGTTTTCACTCTTTTTTATGTGTTCATGGCATTTCTGGCAATCACCTCTATATCGGAGACATACCTCAAATTGATCTCTGGCTGCCAGGTAATCCTTCTTAGAAAAAAGGTTCATTCCCTGCTGAAAATGTGACTTGTAAGAATATTCAAGAGCTATACTATCCTCAGAACGTTCATTTAGAACCTTGTTAAATACAACAATAGCCTCCCGATATTTCTTCCTCTTGAATAGATCAACTCCGTGATCACGATATATGGCAATTTGGTCAACAGGTTCTTTCTCCTCTTCCTTAACCTCAACTTCAGGCGCTTCTTCCTTCTCCTGAACTTCTAAAGTAGGCCCCTCCCAAGCCCGAAACCCTGAATCAACTACTTCTACCTTCTCTGTTTCTATAGCTTCCTGGCCGACTAAAAATTCCTTACCTTCAATCTCAGGGACCTTGATTTTCTGGCCGACTTTGATCCTGGTGGCATCAATGATATTGTTATATTTGGCTATAATGGGAAACTTGTTGTAATCTCCATAATAAATCTTTGCCACTTTAGAAAGGCTTTCACCCTGTTTAATCATATGCACAATATACCTTTTAATCTTAAGTCGTTTCCTGGAAGTAAGCTTTTTGATCACTTCCGGATTATCCGGCCAAAGCCTGAGGGCGATTAAAAATTGTTGACGGGCGGTACCATATCTTCCCTCCTTGCGAAATTTAAGACCTACCTTATAATGTTCCTCGGCCAAATTGCGTAGTTCTATCTCCACCCGGTTACGGTTTTCGATGGCATCCTGGTTCCCGGGATCTACAGTCATTGCGAGTTTATATTGTTTGAGTGCTGCAACCAGATCTCCCTTATTTTCATACATCTGGCCCATCTGGAGGTATTCCTTAACAAACTTTTCCTCTGGTGATTCTACTATTACTATTTTTTCTGGGGGTTTTTCCTTAGGTACTTCTACTATCTTTTCCGGAGGTTTTTTTATTAGTTGGGCACAACCACTGGGAACTACTATCAGAACCATCAAACCGATTAAAAATCTGTTTTTTCTTATCATTTTTTACTTTAACGAAAACTTATAAAAGCATTTTAGCATGGTGATGAAGGTCTCCATATCCTTTTTCAATATCTGATCCCTTTTTAAAATGAGGGGATCAGCAAAAAATGGATTTCCTCCCCTTTTCGCAGATACCGCCATCTTATAACCCACCTGATCACAAATACGTAATATCCTCTGGTTATAATTGCCATAAGGGAAGGACAGATAAATGGTGTCTTGCTCAAGCTTCTTGTCAATAATCTGTTTGGACATAAAAAGTTCCTTTTTAATCCTTGCCATATATGCTAGATCATTTTCCCCTTCCCTTTTCTTTGTAAGGTCACAATGAGATAAGGTATGAGATCCTACTTCAAAACCATCAGCCTTCATATCTCTGAGCTGATCCCAGGTGACCGCACCTCTGGCAACCCCGGCAAAGTCAGTATATATGAAGATTGTTGCGTTAAAACTATATTTTTTCAGGATTGGATATGCGATATTATAAGCCGATATATAACCGTCATCTATAGTAATAACAACTGATCTCTTGGGGAGAGCATGACGATATTGTAAAAATCTAAGAAGCTCGCCCAGGCTTATCACCCTGTAACCATTGTCCTTCAAGTATCTCATCTGCTGATCAAAAAGACTGGCAGGGATGCAGGTGGAAGATTTACAATCTTCAGCAAATGAGTGGTAACATAGAATAGGCACTACCTGGTAACCATCCGCTGTCAGACCACCTTTATTTTCCTCTTTCAGAGGAATGACAATTATCTGATCCTTTTCAAAGGGTACGCCCTCATTTGCGTCCTCAATCGTCCATGATCTCTTAGTATCACCTAAAAATTTTTCTGCCAAAGTAACAGGAGTTTCCCCACCCTCCAATCTGCATACAATATATTCATCTGATTGAAATATCATAGGTTTTGCAGGTTTTTCTACCGAAACCACTGGTTCAGGCTCCTTTGGAGCAACTTTTACCGCCGGTTCAGGCTCCTTTGGGGTAATACCCAGGTTAGCACATGATGATTGAAGTAAAAAAAATACTCCAATCAGGGAAAGAATAATTACCTCTAATCTATCTTTAGACAGCCTCTTGCCCGCCATCCCCATATTGATCCTCTTTAAAATTTAATACACTATAGATAGCTATCTTCATTTTTCTTCCCTTGACGGACACCTTCCTTCTTTTCTCTATTTTCAAGCTGCCCTTATCTTCAATCAATTCATAGGTTTGTCCGCTGATCAAGATCTCCCCGCCTTTCGCAAGGGATGTAAGCCTCGAGGCCACATTGACATTATCCCCTATGACAGTATATTCCATCCTTTCCTCTGAGCCAAGATTTCCCGCCACCATCATACCAGAGTTTACACCTATACCGACTTGAACAGTCACATCCTTCATTTTCTTTTCCAGATCAAGCCTCACAATCTCTTCTTGTATATCCAGGGCAGCCCTCACAGCCGCCTCAGCATGTTGCGGATTAGGTAATGGCGTACCAAAAAGCGCCATTGCCTCATCTCCCACAAACTTGTTTAAATGGCCACCATGTTTGTTAACTATATCAGTTACCCTTGTAAAGTAATCATTAAGCAATTCAACAATGCTCTCCGGCTTTTTATCCTCTGATAAGGTTGTAAAACCCCTTATATCAACAAACAGAACTGTGGCTTCCACCTCTGATCCTTTCATCCATATATTATCCGGATTTGCAAGTATCAGATCAACTATCTCAGGTGTTACATATCGTCCGAAGGAGGCCTTGATCTTTTCCTTGAGTGCCAGATCCCCGATCATTTTGTTAAAAGCCAAGCCGAGATCTCCGAGTTCATCATTGCGTTGAATACTCACCTGGTGATCAAAATCTCCCATGCCTAAGGCCTTGGTGCTTTCCCTTAGTTTCATGATAGGGCTTGAAAAATACCTACTCAGTCCGAGACTTAACAATATGCCAAAGATAATGATTATTATTGTTAGCACGAAAATAAAGATTTTCGCGTCGTGAATATTTTCAAGGATTTTTTTCTGTGAGATGGCCAGGAGAACTTTTCCAACCTTTAATTTCTGATAGGTAATCGGCTTTTCAAAAAAGAGTATCTCTTCCCCATTATGGATAAAGGAACTCATTCTTACATTATTTGTCTCTTTAATAAAGATAAGCTTCTTTGGGGACGAATAGGCCTTATTTACCTCCTCAATATTACTATGGGCCTTGATAATATTTTTTTCATCTATAATAAGAGCATATATAACCTGATCATTCTGGGAGATATCTTTGACCAATTGAAATAAGGCCATGTCTTCCTTTCCTAAAAGTTTATCAGGAGCATTACTGGCTGCAATGTGTACCATGCTCTCTCCCAGGTTTATTAATTGGCCAATGAATTGTTTCTTTTGTTTGCTCAGCATTGAAAAACTAATGGTAGAGATAACCAGAAAAATGAGTAGTGTGGATAAAGCAGTGAGCTTAATAAATATAGGGATTCTCAGGCCTTGAATTCGGGCCCAAAGGCCATATATATAATCTTTAAAACCGGTGAGCTTAATAAGGACAGGAATTCTCAGGTTTCTAATCAGGGCCCAAAGACGATAAATAAAATCTCTAAAACCTTTGAGGATGTGCTGCCATGCAAAACCCTTTGATTCTTTCTGGGTAGGAGTTTTATCCTCATTATTATCAGCAGGCATTCTCTCAATGATTAAAATTATCAAAAAAACTTAAAAAGCTTTCAATACCCAGCCTAAATTTGTCCCAATCCTTTTTGTTCTATTTAATTTATAAATAATAATCTGTCAAGATAGGGCTTAAACAGATAGTGCTTAACACAGGAAAAACACACGAGGTAGATTAACAAGATCAAGAAAGGAAATTAAAGATGGGAGCCCGATTTTTTATATTTTTAAGGTTGCTTAGATATACTACAGAGAACATATTATTGTTTGCATCATATGTAATCAAGAATGGTGGAGGTGGGTCATGAGGTTTTCTCTTCTATTCCGGGGCTCCCGGCCCAGAAAAAACCTCATATCCTCTATTTCCATTGTAAATTATTTGATGCTCGACGTAGCAACTATATAGGGAAATGCGCATATCAAAAATCTATTTGAACTGTCTCAGTAGCTATTCCTTTCAGGTGGCAGATGTCATTCATCATAGATAGAATAAACCTGTCATCTGAATATTCAATCAAATTAATGCACGCTGTATCTTGTTTTATTTCCCAGAAATGTGAGTTGCTGAGGCCTAAAATTGCACATAAAAGAACCTTGTTTATAACCCTGTGAGGAATGACAATGATTGATTTGCCCGGGTTGCCATTTACAATATCTTTAAATGCACAAAAAGAGCGTTCTCTTACCTCATCAAGGGTTTCTCCATTTGGAACCCTTACCAAATCCGGCCTTTCTTCCCATTTTGCAAATTGGTCCCTGTATCTTTTTTTTACTTCATTAAATGTTAAACCCTCCCAGTCACCAAAGCTTATATCAATCAATCCGTCAACGGGCACTATTTCAAGATCAAAAAATTTGGCAGTTGGTTCAGCAGTCTCAATAGATCGCCTAAGAGGGCTTGTATAAATAGCACCGATTTTTTTATCTTTCAGGGCCTCAGCTATAGCCTTTGCCTCCTGACGTCCCCTTTCATTTAACGGAATGTCTACCCTCCCCCTGAATGTTAATTTTTTGTTCCACTCTGTCTGTCCGTGTCTGATTAAATATACCTTTGTCATAACACCCCCATAGTTTAGTATGCAGTATGGACTAAGCAGTAAGCAATAGAGATCTCTTCGCTGCTTACT
>CAYTDY010000150.1:0-6048 GCA_964436665.1 uncultured Desulfobacteraceae bacterium | reverse complement strand
CGCACACACTTCTCAGGGTTGTCTGGGCAAGCTGGGAGGTAGCAAAAAGGTAATTCTCTACCTCTATGACGGCATTGTTTGGATCCATGACCCTGAAATAGATAACCGCATTCACTTTAAGGGTCACATTATCCTTGGTGATCACATCCTGGGGAGGGACATCCATGGCAACAAGGCGAAGACTAACCCTGACCAGTTTATCAACAATCGGGATAATGATAACAAGGCCAGGCCCCTTGCTTTTTATTACCCTTCCTAACCTGAAAACAACACCCCTCTCATACTCTCTCAGGATCTTGATGGCTGTGCTCAGAAAGAGTAAAAGCAAGACTAATGCAAAAATATAAAACATGATTACCTCCTTTAATTGATTATTGACAATTGACGATTGATGATTGATAGGCTTTATCCAGAGGAATCTTCAATCTTCAATTAATAGCTTTTCGACTATCAGCTCAAGACCCCTTGAGTCTATAATACGTACCTTCTCTCCTTGTTCAGCAATCTCCGTGCTGGTAGCATTCCAATACTCCCCGTGAGCAAAGATTAACCCAACGGGGTCAATTCTTTCCTCTACAACACCAATTTCACCTATCAATCCTTCCATCCCGCTTGTTGGTTTTCTCCTATAGGCCCTGAAAGCCAAAAACGCGATTGTAATAAAAAAACCACCTATCAGAACAATAGTGGGCATCATGATTTTCAATGACACCCTAATATCCTCAGCCTCGAAAAGCATAATCGAGCCAAGAATCATAGAGATGAGACCAGCCAGAGATAAAAGGCCATAACTGGTAACCTTTATTTCTGCTATAAAGAATATAATGGCCAGGGCAATGAGCAGAAGCCCTGCATAATTAACTGGTAATGTCTGAAATGCAAAAAATGCCAATATAAGGGAGATAGCACCCACAACACCTGGAAGGATGGCGCCAGGATGGGACAGCTCAAAATAGATGCCTGCCAGTCCAATCATCATAAGGATGTATGCTATGTTTGGATTACTGATAGTCCTTAATATCCTATCCCTCCATCCTGGAGTAAAGTAGATCAACTTCAGCCTCTTAGTCGCCACTTTTACTTTTCCGCTTTCCAGTTCTATCTCCCTACCGTCTAAAAGGGCTAAAAGGTCATCTAAATCCCTGGCCACCAAATCAACTACCTTCTTTTTTACTGCCACATCAGCGGTTATGCTAACGCTTTCCCTAATGGCCTTCTCAACCCAATCCTCATTTCTTCCCCTCTCTTTTGCAATACTTCTGGCATAGGCAACCATATCATTGACCACTTTCTCAGACATGGTCTTATCAATGTCTTTGCCACTTGCACTAACAGGATGGGCTGCTCCTATGTTTGTTTGGGGAGCCATAGCTGCAACATGAGCCGCTATGGTAATCATTACTCCAGCCGAGGCTGCTCTTGCTCCCCGTGGGGCAACATAAACAACAACCGGCATAGAGGCGTTCAATATAGCCTTTATAATACTCCTCATAGAAGTATCAAGACCACCAGGGGTATCCAGCCTAACAATGACCAAGGTATTTCTGCTACTCTCAGCCTGCTTCAGGCCCCTTATTACAAACTGAGCTGTGCCAGGATTAATAGGACCCTCAAGCTCAATTACCATGGCAGTATTTTGTTCACCCCGGGCATTATAGATAAATAAGCCTATGGTCAAGGCAACGAGAGAGATAATGAAAATAGGTTTTTTAATTAATGTTTTAATCTCTTGACTCCCTTGGATCGTTTAGCCCTAATTTAAGCATTATATCTTGCATATCCTCCCAGACCTTGCTTTTAGCCTGGGCATATCTCAATAGGTATGCAGGGTGATACGTGGGCATTAAAGGTATATCCATAAAGTAGTGCCATTGACCCCTATCCCTTGTTACTTTAAAATCTTTATTTACCAGGCTCTGACCGGATATTCTCCCAAGGGTACAGATGATCTCCGGCTTAATTAAAGATAGCTGTGTCTTTAAAAAGGGAAGGCATGTCTCTATTTCATCCGCCTCTGGATCCCTATTATGTGGAGGATGACATTTAACTATATTACAGATATAGACCTCATCTCTTGTTAGGCCCATAGCCTTTATAATATTAGTCAGGAGCTTGCCTGCTTGGCCTATAAAGGGTTTCCCAGTTAAATCCTCCTCCATCCCGGGGGCCTCACCAACAAAGACAAGTCTGGCATCAGGTGGTCCCTCACCAAAAACAATATTTTTTCTTTCTTTACTCAATTTGCATCGGTCACAGTTACCAATAAACTGCTCCATTTCCTTAAGACTATTAAAGTCAAAACTTTCCTCTGAAGGTGCCACATCCAATTGAGGCCCCTTGTTGAGATAATATAGGCTATTTTTAGAAAGATAAGGGGCATCCAGGCCAATCTCCTGACTGTTTAGCAACTGCATTTTTATCTGGCTGAGTAAATCCATTAGCTCTTCTCTTACATTCATTCTGTCCTTAAGTCCTTTATCCTGTCAAGTATTCTGTCTGCCACATCCTCCTTTGACATCAAGGGAACCTTTTCCTCGTTTCCTTCTCTATCAATTATTTTTACCTCGTTTGAATCAGCAGCAAACCCCCTATCTTCCCTTGATACATCATTAAGCACGATCAAATCCAGATTTTTCTTTTTTATCTTATCCATTGCGTTGGCAACATGATCAGTAGTCTCTGCAGCAAAGCCCACTAAGGTAATATCTCTTTTATCCTTGCCAAGCTCTGCCAGGATATCTGGTGTAGGTATCATCTCTACTATTATAGGGCTTCCCTTTTTCTTTTCCTTTTCTTGGGCCTTGTTCAGGGGTTTGTAATCGCTTACAGCAGCTGCCTTGATAACTACATCCTTGTCCTTATAATTATTTAAGACCGCCTCTCTCATCTCTTCAGCTGTTTTAACTTTTATTATATTTATCGCCTTGGGTGGATCAAGATAAGTTGGTCCACTTACAAGTTCAACCTCCGCCCCCCTCCTCCATGCAGCCCTTGCCAGTGCATAACCCATCTTGCCCGTTGACCTATTGGTTACTATCCTTACAGGATCAATATACTCAATAGTTGGACCCGCAGTAATAAGAACCTTTAATCCCTGCAAATCATGATCAGTAAGCAGATATCTTACCTCTTCCATTATATGCAATGGATCAAGAAATCGCCCCAACCCTATGGCCCCAGTGGCTAACATGCCCTCTTCTGGTTCCATCACAATGAAGCCTCTCTCCTTCAAGCTAAGGATATTGGCCTGGACTATACTATTTGAAAACATTTCTTTATTCATAGCTGGACAGATCAGAATCTTAGCAGTGGCTGCCAGGATGAGTGTAGAAAGAAAATCATCTCCAAGCCCATGGGCAATCTTCGCCAGAAAATTTGCTGTAGCTGGTGCAATTATTATCAGGTCATTCTTTTGGCCCAATGATACATGGTCAATAGATGTTCCAGGCTGTGAAAACATATCCTCTATTACCCTATTGCCGGAGAGTGTTTCAAGTGTGAGAGGATTTATAAACCGTGTAGCATTTGCAGTCATTGCTACCATTACCACTGCACCTGCCTTTTTTAAATGTCGTACTAACTCAACGGATTTATAAGCTGCTATACTTCCGGTTATACCAAGGACTATCTTTTTTCTAGCCAAATTAACCATGGAAAAATCGCGCTCCCGATCATAATAAACTGATTTTACATCAGTATTTTGACATTCAATTATACATAGTTCTATTTAAAGCGAAAATATCTGTTTTGGCAACAAAAAACTAAATAATTCCCATGTCAGAGAGAAAATCTCGCCATTTAAAGCCTCATTTTAAACTTCCTGACAAGGTTTATTTTCCTTTTAAGATAAGTTTTAAGAGATTAAGTGCTCCTTTTGGATGGGTAATAGATAAGTTTTGGATCTTTTATTGTAGATAGGAAATAATGGTATGACTTAACTGTTCAACGAGAGAAAAAGGTCATCTTTTTCAAACCCATGAAATCTTACTGTTTTTAATCTTGATTTATGACCGAATATGATCTCTATTCTCTCTTTAGCAACCTTTAGATGTTTGGACAATAATAGTATCAAATCCTTATTTGCTGAACCATCAACAGGAGCTGATTTCACCCTTACCTTTAAGATATCTCCCTCAAAACCCACTATTTTATTCATATATGAGCGGGGAACTAATTTGATTTTAAAAACAGAATCACCCACTATCTTGCACCAAGCTGAACTGCAAAGTGGAGTAAACTCTCAACTACAAAGGCTTGGAGAAAGATAATTGCCAAGATAACAATAATAGGTGAAAAATCAAAACCAGCAAAATTTATCGGCAATCTTCTCCTAATATTATAGAGAACGGGCTCAGTTGTGGCATATAAGAACTTCACAATAGTATTGTAGGGATCAGGGTTCACCCAGGAGATAATAGCTCTGCCAATAACAATCCACATATAAATAGTCAAACCAATGTCCAATATCTTTGCAACGGCTATTAGGAAATTGGCAACAATAAACATTTTTTCTCCAGATAAATAAAGATGTTAGAGCAGGCCATAAGCCGGGTTCTGTTTCCCGTATCAGTCACCTTCTACGGGACAATGGTCATTCATCTAGCCCCAATATTGCTATTGGAATCGAGCGACCTACCCTGAGACTCGGACGGGCAGCCCTCAAGCGCCCCTCTATTTGGTCTTGCTCCGGGTGGGGTTTGCCAAGCCTCCAATGTCACCACTGGAGCGGTGAGCTCTTACCTCACCTTTTCACCCTTACCCTATTAGATAGATTAGCCATCTAATAGGGCGGTATATTTTCTGTGGCACTTTCCTTCTCGTCACCGAGACTCCGTGTTACGGAGCACCCTGCCCTGTGGAGCCCGGACTTTCCTCCCTCCTATACAAAACATAGAACAGCGACCATTTGTTCTGCTCTAACATCAACATAAGATTTATTTTCGATTGCAGATTTCCAATTTTTGATTGACCAAAAATCTCAAATCAGAAATTCCTAAATTCACAATCCCTGGCCCAGACCTGGCTTATAGGCTTAATAGGTTGATCCGAGCATGCAGTATCCTATAGATTTAGTAAGCTGATTCAAGCACGTCGCGCCCCTGGCCCAGACCTGATTATCTGGCCATATGCTTGCATACATAGAATATGCGCCAGGGCGGGCAGGGCAGGCCCCAATCCTTAAATCTCTCTATCGTCTTCCCAATAAATCATCCTATTGCAATTAGGGCAACTTTGCGGCGAATCTCCTTTAATTAATTCGTTAAACTGCTGAGGCGGAATACCTAAATGACATCCTTGACAAACGGAATCTACAACTTGAGCTATTACATGACCTTTTAGATGTTTACTTAAGGTATTATATTCCTTTAGTAAATCCTTATCAACCTTTTGAGACAATAAGGCCCTTTTCTCATTAAGATCTTGTACCTCTTTATCAAGCTCCTTCATCCTTTGTGACAATTCTTTTTCCTTGCTTATATATTCTTTTTGCGATTTCTCCAATCTAATACTATTATTGGAACATTTTTTTTCCTGGACCTCAATCTCTTCCATCCATTTTATTACCACCTCTTCTTTTTGGAAAGTCAGTTCCTTAAGATCTTCAATCTCTTTCAGGACCGCCTGATATTCTTTATTTGACTTGACCTCGTTCAGCCTTAACTTGCTTTTATTAAATTTTAACTCTATCTCTTCTAACTCCCTCTCAACAATTCTTCTCTCTTTTTTTTGCTCTTCAAGGGTAGATGAATCCTGTTCCATGGCATTTTTTAAAAGATCAAGATCCTTTTTTAATTTATCAATCGTATTAGGTGCATCTTCTCTTTCCCTCTTTATCTCATCAAATCGAGCATCAATTGACTGTATTATCAAGAGTACCTTAAGTTTTTCATCCAATTTAACACCTAAATAATCGTAACATTTTAGCTTAAAACTACTCCTGGCCTTTACTCAAGGCCCCATAGTTACCATTGGTGAGACGCATGAGCATGGGGATGTCTTTTTTTACATCATGCCCTCAAGGTTATGGATTTCATAAGGAGCACGTGT
>CAYTDY010000149.1:0-6059 GCA_964436665.1 uncultured Desulfobacteraceae bacterium | reverse complement strand
GGAGAAAGACTGTGAGATGTATTGATAACCTTCATGGATAATAAAAGAGAAATGGTGCAAAGCATCAAGCGCTTCGCCCCAATCCAAATTTATTAAACTAATTAAGGTAAAGATTACATCTTGCAGTAGTTAAAGATTTTGTCTTTCAAATTAGCAAGGTTATATCAGTATGTTTACTTTTGAGCCAAAAGGATCATGTACAATATATGGACATTTTTACAATGTGCACTATTTCTTTCCTACAAAAAAGAGAAACTCGCCTTCTCCTTCCAACCTACCGTATAATGGGGTTTGGGCCTGCTGAGAAGCATTAGACACAGTTGGTCTAAGATAGGCCCCAAGTTCAGTGCCAGTTACAACGTTATCCTTATTAATGTCTGCCTCTCCATCAAGGGCATGCAAAAAGTATCTGGTAAAGAGTCCATGCCCTTCTTTTTCTTGTGCCTGTTCCCCCTTTCCACCAGCGGTAATTACCTGAACGACACGCATAGAGGATACCTTGCATAAATAATCACCTATCTTCGGGGAAACACCCGATGATCTACTCAGTCCGAGGCCAGAATAGCATGAATCCATCACATAAAGAATATGTTTTGCAGGGATGCGGCTGGAAAGACTCCTTATCTGCTCCATAGAAATGGCTGTAGCAGAATAATTGGAAGTGTCGGCATCAACGGGAATGATATACCCTCTTTTCCCTCCTTTGTGTAAATCCTCGGTTTGACCATGACCTGCAAAGTAAAAAACCACACGATCATTACGTCCTACCTTCTTTGGAAGTTCATGAAAAAGCTCTGTCAGGATTCTCCTCTGTGTAGCCTCTTTATCTAAAATGGTCGTGATCTGATCGAATCCAGTTTCCTCAAATTTTTGTCTAACAGCTCCTGCATCAACAACAGCAAACTCCAGTGAAGGCCATTTCTCGTAATTATCTATTCCAATCACTACTGCAAAGGATTTTCCATAAAGGTCATTCATCTGTAAAGAAGATTCAATCTTACTTATTGCAGGTATTGTAGATTTTTCTCCTTCCACCGTTAAGGAAAAATTAGATCGATTGCCGAGGCCATCAGTCGCCTCAACAATAATGGTGTTGGTTCCTATCTGGATAGGAATGTCTTTTAGGAAGTTGCCATGTTCATCAACAGATGCATCCAATTGATTTACTTTAACCCAGGAAATCCCACTTTTGTCCATAGCGATACCGCGTACGGTTATATTTTCATATTTGTGAACAATTTTTATCCCACGACGGGTTGAAGGATCATAGATGATGATCTTGGGTCCATCCCTGTCTAAGGCTTTTTCAATCTTCGCTTTTAGCTCTAATGCCTTTGGATAATCTCCTCTTATACTGAGCGATTTGTTGAGATATCTGCTCGCCTCATCCAGATCACCTTTATCAAACAATAAACTGGCTAACAAATAATACAACTTATAGTTGGTGGTGCCGAGTTCGGCAGCCTTGGTGAAAAACTCTATAGCCTTTTCATTCTCCCCATCTTTCCGATACATGTTACCGATAAGCTCATAGGGCCGAATGAAACCAGGGCATAACTTTATGGCCTCCATATAAAATTGAAGGGCATGAACTTTTTGGGAAGCGAACTGCCCTTTCCAAAAAAAATGGGGCGCCTTATCACAATCAGTAGAAGCTGATACAGAAGATAAGTTGAAACCTGCAATAAAGGAGAAGATAATCAAAAATCTGAAATAGACTATAAAAGTCTTTAAATAGTTCATTGTTACCTGCCTTTATTCTCGTTTTATGTTGTTTTGTGAAGCAATTTTCCTTTTTGAGTTTTGAAGCGATAAACACCTCTTGTGCATATCTTATATCTCCTCTTCGATTATCTCCTGGGCAGCGTTAACCCTGAAATTATCAAGTATTGCGGTAATGGGTGATCTTGCTGTAATTGAAGCCCTTTTGCCTGTAAAATTCTGCAACCTAAAACCAAACATAACATCATTCGCTGTGGACCGAAAGGTGTTCATTTTCTTCCAATCATTTTCTCCTTCTTTCTTGTATAATGTACTTATTTCATTGCCTATTCTTATGATTCGCAAAGTGCCATGGAAATTCCCAATCTCATGTACATTGCCACGATGGAATTCACCTTTTTCGGCATAACCAGAAAAGATGTAGCTTTTATGACGTTTACCTCTCTTTGAAAACCCTATGATCACACTGTTTATAGTCTCAATCTCTTTGCCTTTATCAAGGACAAGGAATTGTAACAATTGATCCATATCTTGTAGCCCTTCCAAAAAATCAATATAACAATCTACTTGAATGTCAAAGTCCCCTCTAAGGGCATATTTAGACGCCAGTCCGCCTTTGCTAAAATGGCCCGTTTGGGTTTCAATCCTTAATTTCCCGTTCTCTATGCGCATATCTGCCATCTTAAAATTGGCCACCTGTTCTTCAAAATACAGATACCCTGCTTTTTCCCATAAGTCTTCATTAAGTTTGTCAAAAGAGTCGTTATAATAGGCAAGTTTACTTTGAGGTAAGCTCTTTTCAGTTTTAAAAGAGACCTTCTCTGTTACACAACCTTGAAAAGAGACTAAAGAAGCTACAAGAAAGATAACAATAACCCACAAATTTATCTTTTTCATACCAAAATTCTCCTTTTCACTTGTATTAAAGAAATTTAACACTGTAATTGTAGGACTGCAATAAAAATCCGAACAAAAATGAGTTTTAAGGATATCATTATCTACCCTTGGTTTTTATTGAAAAGCTAAGTGATTGGAATTCCTTCTTTGGAGAAGGCGGTATAGGGTAGAGGTGTTTCTATGTAAAACGAAAAGCATCGCTGCTGGAATTAGAGAATCTATGTGAAACTTTATCGGTGGGGCATCGTCATTGCATGGGAGAATTAGCACTTGGCACAAGTAAAGATAAACCCATAAAAACCGGGGGGATTCCTACCTCTGACAATATTACCAAATTTCCCTGTAGGAGTTTTCCATTCTATCATCGGATTGTAAACAAGTCTACGATAAAAGGATTGCATTCATATCCAAAGTTGAAAGCCTTGAGTTTTCTGGACTATTCCATGAAATGATTTTCTAAGAGAACTCTTTCAAATAAGATTGAATATGTTTGCTCATCTCATCAATCGTTCCTCTCATCTCCTTCAAAATTGGCTTTGAATTATTTATTGCCTGATCGAGGTCTTCGGTTGATTTGAAGATAGAATGGAGCTTTGTTGTAGAGACCCAAAGCTTCTCGTATAGCAAATGGAGATTAAATAGCCACTCCCATTCTCTTAATCTACCGTTTGCCTCCAAGTGTTCTGCAGTAATGGAGGTTAAAAATGTATAATGATATATCCAGAGATTAAGATAAGAAAGTAGATCTGCAGGTCTTTTCAACCTTCCACTCATCCTATATCTTAACACTTTCTTGAAACTCTCCGGTTCCAGATCATTTCTGAAGGCCTTCAGACCATTCAGGCCATACTCAAACTTCAAAACCCGCTCTATACCAAAAAAAGAACTCCACATCTCAGGCTTGTCATAAACGGAGGGATTTCCTTTTAGCTTCTTTATAATCCTCTCTTTGACAAGACTCTCAATCTCCTGTTCACTCTTGGGATGTTCACCTGTATTTTTGAAGGTTTTTGTTATATACTTGTGACATCGAGGGGTCAGTTCAATGAACTCTCTGAAGCGAGCCAGCTTTCCTTGTCTATATCTCCCCTTCTCCCCGATCCACCCTAGTATAGGATCATGAAGATATATGATGCTTTTTTGTCTATCCATCCCAACAACAGTGATATAGTGTACCTGAGTCCTGGCTTCTCTGTTCATCCCCTCCCACCAAAATACCCTCATTCCATGTCCTCGTGCGGCGATAATTTTACCCCCTTCCTCTAACACTTTAGCCCAACCCCTGCATACCATAACAGGTGAACCTTGTTGTAAATATTCCCAAATCCTATTGATATATTCCTCCCATTCTTTATCCGGGTCCACCACCCGATCAGGCATTACCCTCTCATAGGATAATCCATATAGTGAGGCGAGCCACTCGTTGTTCTCATCGTCCCAACTTCCTGGCGGATTAATCCACAATGGAAAATAAGTGAAACCATAAGCTTGTGCGGAATAATATAGGGATTTAGGATAGGTCATACCTTTAATAAGGGAGCCAAGGACCATGGCTCGAGAGGTAAGTGCGCAATCCAACCTCTCCTTTTGACAGACATATGGAACGTTTTCTATAATAATCTCGCTTGTAGCACAGGCCTCATCTCTGGTGATCTTGGCAAGGCATCCAAAAAAGCTAACAATAAGGATTACATTAATAAATACTACTGCAAGAATTTTATTGTTTATCTTAATCTTTCTCCACTTCATATCTGTCCTTTCCTAAAGCTAATCAATAGATTAAAAGGTATTACAACATATTGCGGTTGGTTTCCTCCGTTCAATATTGCGGGCTACTTGCCAGATTCATCTAATGGATTCTATCCGATTTTATGGTAGATTACAAACCAAATACTGAAAAATTTCGGCACCAGATTTTTCCACAAAATAGCAATATGTTGCAATTTTCCGGGGTCATTCCACATCTCAACATATTGATATGATAGTTTTTGTAAAAAAGTCACTGAGAAAAACAAGGAAATTACACTTGGAAAATGTCCTGCTCCAGTGGCGTAAGGATTTCGTAGCCGGCTCGTGTGACCACAACAGTGTTTTCAATCCCCGCTGATCCCTCTCCGGGGAAGACGATCTTCGGCTCTACTGCGAAGGTCATCCCCTGTTCCAAGGGATAGGGTTGGCCCTTAGGAATTGGAAAGAGCAAATCTTTTATATTATAAATCTATCTTTAATACCTTTGCTCCCCGAATCTTTCGCTCCTTGAGCTCAACCAATGCCTGATTTGCCTCTTCCAATGTGAATTCCTCAACCTCAGGTTTGATGGGAATCTGGGCAGCCAGTTCCAAAAACTCGCTGATATCTCTCCTTGCCACATTTGCTACACTCTTTATCTCCTTTTCAAGCCAGAGATGAGTAGTGTAGTTCAATTTTACAAGATATTCCTTATCCACATCTTCCTTACGAATTGCATTTATAACCAACCTTCCCCCACCATCTAAATTTTTTAAGGCCTCAACTATTGGCTTCCATACTGGTGTGGTGTCAATTATGCAATTCAGTTTTTCAGGCGATTCTTCTTCAGTACTACCGGCCCAAACAGCTCCAAGCTCTTGAGCAAACTTTCTTTCCTTTTTGCTTCTGGCAAAGACGAACACTTTTGATCTTGGATATTTGTGCCTTGTCATCTTAAGCACAAGGTGGGCCGAAGCCCCGAATCCGGTTAGTCCCAGGTTTTGCCCATCCTTGATGCCGGTTAATCTCAGAGATCGGTAGCCAATAGCCCCAGCACATAAAAGGGGAGCCGCTTCAGAATCAGAGAAAAGGTCAGGAATTTTATAGGCGAAGTCTTCTAAAACAGTAGTATACTCTGCATACCCTCCATTAGCATCCCTGCCGGTAGCCTTGAAGTTTTCACATAAATTCTCATTACCTTCGAGGCAAGACGAACATCTTCCACAAGCCGAATAAATCCAGCCGATTCCCACCCTGTCTCCGATTTTAAACTTATCTGCTTTGCTGCCTTTCCCCTCCACTCTTCCAACAATTTCATGGCCTAAAACAACCGGAAAGCGCGGTGGGGATGTCCTTCCCTCAATTTCATCCAACTCTGTATGACAAACCCCGCAGGCTGAAATCTTTACTAAAATTTCCTTTTCTCCTGGAACAGGATTGGGCAGATTTGCCATTTCCAGAGGGCTCTTATCTTGCTCAATACTACAGATCTTATTCAATACCATTGCTTTCATTTCCCTTTAGCCTCCTCCTCTATGCTTCAAAATTTTCGAGCCAGTTCTACAATACCTTTTCTGTCTTATGTATTTCCTTAAATTTGATATTAAAGGCCTTCTCTAATTTACCTGTTTCTGTTTTATTCATCATTTAATTTTACTTAAGCCACCATTTTGTGTAATGTCTTATTATTCTTCTGATTTATTCCCCTCAAG
>CAYTDY010000148.1:0-6070 GCA_964436665.1 uncultured Desulfobacteraceae bacterium | reverse complement strand
CAGTCACCTCAATGTATTTGCCATCTGGTTTGTCCTTCAAACGTTCAATGATCTTTAAAAAATCGAGCTTGCATAATCTGCCCATTGGAAGGATCTCATCCTTCTGAAGACCTAACTTCTCTCTCCATTCATCCGGTGTTGGCATATTCTCTTCTGCTGCTTCTGAAATCTGCCAATCACTCATTTCAACTGCATTATAAGCCATATCTACCCTCCTTTTTGATTTCCTATTAGAAAGATTAAAACATCATTAATTGCCTAATTCACACACCAGACTATTTATGCTCTTATTATCACCCCCTTATCATAAGGAAATGACCTAATAATTAGGTTATCTTCAAACGATTGTGTTCTTTTCTTACAAGAAAATTAAAATAGTAAAGAGGAACCTAAATGTGACTATAATTTAGCTGTAATGTAACTATTATTTTTATTTTATATTGTCAATAAAAAAATATTTTGAAATCCGCATGAATATCAAAGACATTATTTTTTAAAGATTTTTATTATTTTAAAGAGATAGGTTCAATCAGGTATTTTACTCAAAAAGAATTAAATCACACCCATTTATGAATGGGGGTGGCTTAATTTTGTGTCTATTCCCTATCTCTATTAGGGAGAAATACCTAATTTACAGATCAAAATTTTGGAAATCTTCTTGAAAATTGAGATAAGCAATTGATATCAAGGGAACGCAGAAAGGTTGAAAGGGAAGAGCCTGTAATCGGTTTCTCTACCCTGAGCGGGCGGGAGGACCTCTTCTCCTTTGCTAATGATCTCAATGATGAAGGAATTCTTACCATTTTAGCAGGGCCTCAGGATTGGGGGATTGGATCAGAGAGGTCAAGATGAGAGAAGGAGTGCGGTTTAAGAGATATGGTTCGATCGTAGGCTGTTGGCAGGTGGGGGGATAGATTCAATAGATTCATCGGTTAATATCTTCTGATCCAAATCAAAGAGCAAAGCGGGATCCAATGTTCCTTCGCTTCATGGCTTCCGCAGTGACCCTATCGGGTTCGCAGGTGGGGAATACTTGCCCCTTCCCCGCTCTAAAGGCGGGGCTTTCCCCTTCCTGCTCACCTCGATGGGTGCCCCACTGCTCCCAGCTAATTTTCGCTCAGGAACAATGGATTCCTCTAAAAAGTGCGGAAACTCTAGAGGATTTTCCAGAGGATTTTTTCTTGACAATTTATAGACAGAATAATATAGAAACCTAAACCAAATTTAAGCCAATATGCTAACCAAGAAGTCTTGAACGTAATTACAGGTGAGGGCAATGGAAAAGATGAATTTAACTATTGATGGTACCAAAGTTACAGTTGAGAAAGGTACTACAGTTTTAGAGGCAGCGCGGAGTGCTGATATTTATATTCCAGCATTGTGTTCTCACCCTAATTTGCCATCATCAAGGAAGGTTAAACCCTTTGAAGTGGTCTATAGGGGCAATGAGGAGCTGAAAAATGATAGTTCTCTAACTGAGTTTGAGGGTTGCCAGCTTTGTCTGGTCAAAATAGAAGGAATGGATGATTTTCCTACTGCCTGCACTACCGAGGTTGCTAATGGCATGGTTGTTCAGACCAATGCACCGGAAATTCAGCAGAAACGCAGGGAGAACTTGAAGACTATTTTAAGTGAACACCCAAATGTATGTCTTGCCTGTGATCGGAAGGAGGACTGTGATCCATTTAGGGGTGGCATACGAAAGACCTCTGTAATAACAGGGTGTGAATTCTGCCCCAACAACGGTCGGTGTGAGTTACAGGAGGTAGCCGCACATATAGGGGTAGATGAGTCAACACCTGCTTACGAGTATAAGGGTTTGCCTATAATAAAGAGTGATCCATTCTTTGAGCGAAACTATAATCTTTGTATTGCTTGTACCAGGTGTGTAAGGGCATGTCAGGAAGTAAGGGGTAATAGTGCTATTGGCATTGTTTTTCAAGATGGCAAAGTGATAATTGGAAGCACGGCACCTACTTTAGAAGAATCCGAGTGCCAATTTTGTGGGGCATGTGTTGATGTTTGCCCAACAGGGGCTTTAAACGAGTGGATTAATAAATGGGAAGGTGCTGCAGAGAGCCAGGTATTATCTACCTGTCCCTATTGCGGGGTAGGTTGTCAATTAGAACTCCTGGTTAAAAAAGGTAAGATTATTGGAGTTAGCCCCAAAGGAGACGGCACAGTAAACCAAGGACAGGCATGTGTGAAAGGCAAGTTTGGGATAGTTGAGTATGTGCATCACCCAGATCGTCTTACGTTTCCTCTTATCCGAAAAAACGGGAACTATGAGGAGGCAACCTGGGAAGAGGCACTGGAGTTAGTTGCTGAGAGGATGGGCAGTTACAAGGCTAATGAGGTAGCTGTAATTTCTTCGGCAAAGTGCACAAATGAGGAAAACTATGTTGCCCAGAAGTTTATACGGGCTGTCCTTGGCACAAACAACATTGACCACTGTGCAAGGCTGTGTCATGCGTCTACAGTAGCTGGTCTGGCCCAGAGCTTTGGGGCCGGTGCAATGACAAATAGCATAGATGAAATCAGGCATGCCAAATGCATCCTGGCAATAGGCACTAATACTACAGATGCACATCCTGTAATTGGTATGGAGGTAAAGCAGGCATCCAAAAATGGGACAAAGCTCATTGTTGCAAATCCAAGGGAGATAGAGTTGGTGCAGTATGCTGATCTGTGGCTGCAGCAAAACCCCGGCAGTGATGTTGCCCTTCTTATGGGAATGATGAGGGTAATAGTGGATGAGGATTTGCATGACAAGGACTTTATTGAAGAAAGATGCGAAGATTTTGATGTCTTCAGGGATTCCCTCAAGGAATTTGACCTGGAAAAAGTGGAAGAGATTACCGGTGTACCAAAAGACAAAATAATAGAGGCAGCAAGGATATATGCAACTGATAAACCTTCCACAATTCTCTATGCAATGGGAATTACCCAGCACACTCATGGTACTGATAATGTAATAGGTACGGCAAACCTGGCTATGCTTACAGGGAATGTGGGGAAACCATCTACGGGAGTAAATCCTTTAAGGGGACAGAACAATGTTCAGGGTGCATGTGACATGGGAGCCCTGCCCAACGTATTTACTGGTTATCAGGCAGTAGTGAATGAAGATATAAGGAAAAAATTTGAGGATGCCTGGGGCACTTACTTACCCCGTGAAACAGGGCTTACCCTGCTTGAGATGCTCGATGCAGCCCATAAAAAGGAGATAAAGGCCCTTTATCTTATTGGTGAAAACCCGATTTTGAGCGATCCTGATTCAAATCATGCCAAGGAATCTTTGGAAGCACTTGATCTTTTTGTAGTCCAGGATATCTTCATGTCAGAGACCGCCCAGTTGGCTGATGTGGTTCTACCGAGTGTAACTTTTGCTGAGAAGGATGGAACCTTTACCAATACTGACAGGAGGGTACAGAGGGTTAGAAAGGCTATTGAGCCTATTGGTAGTTCAAAGCCTGACTGGTGGATTACATGCCAGATTGCTCAAAAGATGGGAGGCAAAGGTTTTGATTTTGAGGGCCCATATCAGATCATGGAGGAAATTTCCACACTAACCCCAAGCTATGGGGGCATTAGCTTTGATAGATTGGAGAATGGTGGTATCCAATGGCCGTGCCCAGATAAGGATCATCCAGGCACACCTATATTGCATACTGAAAAATTTACCAGGGGAAAAGGTAAATTGATACCTTTAGAGTACAGGCCACCAGCAGAGCTTCCTGATGATGAATACCCTCTGCTTCTTACTACCGAAAGGAGCAAGTACCATTTTCATACTGGAACAATGACAAGAAAGGTAAGAGGACTAAATGTATTGGATAGCGAGGGTATGGTGGAGATAAACCCAGAGGATGCCTCGGCCTTGGGTATTATAGATGGTGAGATGGTAAAGGTTATATCCAGGAGGGGGGATATTATGGCCAAGTCAAAAGTGACAGAAGTCACACCATTGAGGGTTGTGACTATGAACTTTCATTTTGCAGAATGCCCCACCAATCAATTAACTAATCCAGCCCTTGACCCTGTGGCCAAGATACCTGAGTTTAAGGTTTGTGCAGTTAGGTTAGAAAAGGTTCAGAAATAGTTTTTTTGGAGGTGCAAATTGCATAAGATATTAGTAAAGGAAGAGTTAGTGCCAAATATGCATCTGGTCAAATTTTCGGCACCTGCTATAGCTAAGAAGGCTCGACCAGGTCAGTTTATTATTATTACTATTGACGAGAAAGGAGAAAGGATTCCGCTGACCATCGCTGATTGGGATCAGAAAGAGGGCTCTATCACCATCGTATTCATGGAGGTAGGAACTACAACCCAGCGCTTTGCCTTATTCAATGCTGGAGATTCCATTGACAGCCTTGTAGGCCCTCTGGGAATCCCGGCACATATTGAAAAAGTTGGCATCGTGGTTTGTGTTGGTGGTTGTTATGGCATAGCTGCTATGATGCCAATTGCCCGGGCCATGAAGGAAGCAGGGAACAAGGTTATCTCAGTTATCGAAGCAAGGAGCAAGTATCTCCTTTTTTGGGAAGATGAATTGAATAAGGTGAGTGATCAATTGATAGTGACTACTGGTGATGGTTCCTATGCCCCCCAAGGATGGATTCCTGATCAGCTTAAGCAGTTATTTGAGGGAGGAGAGAAGGCCGATCTTATTTTTGCCATTGGTTGTACTTATATGATGAAGCTTGCCTCTGAGACATCAAAGCCTTTTGGCATCAAGACAATTGTTCATCTTAACTCGATAATGGTAGATGGCACTGGTATGTGTGGTTGCTGTAGGGTATCAGTTGGTGGAGAAACTAAGTTTGTCTGTGTTGATGGCCCTGAATTTGACGGTCATCAAGTAGATTGGGATGTACTCCTATCTCGACAAAGGAGTTATCACGATGAAGAGATCCTATCGTTGCAGGAGTGGGAGAGTCGAAACTGGAGTAGAACCAGATAAGTAAACAGTGTCTAAAGTTAAAAAGTGTCTAAAGTGCCTAAAGTTGAGCAAAAAGGAAGCAAGGACAAGCGTAACTTTAGCTCACTTATAACCCTAGTCCAGTCCCCTGGCCCAGACCTGATTTTTAAGCCTGAGCTCCACGGACACAGCTTCTGAAATATTGCAGCGACAATAGGATATTTCAGGCAAGTCGAGCCAGGGCGGGCTTTAGGCACTTTTTTTGAGGATGGAGGAATATCGTAATGGAGGAGAAAGAAAAAAAAGAGAAAAAGGAAAAGATTCCCAGGCAACCAATGCCCGAGCAGAAGCCAAAAGTAAGAGCGAGAAACTTTGACGAGGTTCCTTTTGGCTATTCCCCGGAGACAGCTATGTTGGAGGCAAGCAGATGCATTCAGTGTAAAAATCCTGGGTGTATGACCGGTTGTCCAGTAGAGATAGATATCCCTGCATTTATAGCTAAGATTAAGGAAGGTGACTTTGCAGGCGCTATAGCAAAGATTAAAGAGAAAAACGCACTCCCTGCGGTCTGTGGCAGGGTCTGCCCACAAGAGGTACAATGTGAAAATGTCTGCATCCTTGGCAAGAAGGGAGAGCCTGTAGCCATAGGTCGTTTAGAGAGGTTTTGTGCTGACTGGGAGAGGGCTCAAGGCGAGGTTTCAATCCCTGAAAAGGAAGCGCCTACAGGAAAGAGGGTCGCCGTGGTCGGCTCAGGGCCATCTGGGCTAACTGTAGCAGGAGATCTTATCCTAAAGGGCCACGATGTTACGGTATTTGAGGCCTTTCAAATTCCCGGGGGGGTGTTGGTATATGGAATCCCTGAATTTAGATTACCAAAGGCGATTGTAGCCGCTGAGGTAGACTACATGAAAAAGCTGGGTGTTAAATTCCAGGGTGATATGGTTGTTGGTGCTATTGTTACAATTGATGAACTCTTTGAAGAAGGCTATGACGCAGTCTATATAGGTGTAGGAGCTGGACTTCCTGTATTTTTGGGAATACCAGGTGAAAATTTGATTGGTGTGTATTCTGCAAATGAATATTTGACAAGAAGCAACCTGATGAAGGCATATCTGTTCCCCGAGTATGACACACCAATAATAAGGGGCA
>CAYTDY010000147.1:0-6086 GCA_964436665.1 uncultured Desulfobacteraceae bacterium | reverse complement strand
GGGTATTAAAGCCAAATCCATAATTAAACCTTTTTTGTCAGCTTTATTTGTTTTATTAGTTAGTTAATCTAACTAACAACTGACTATGCACAACTGACATTATTTAAACTCCCCTGACAAATAATTATCTGCCATTCGCCTCACCCAGTTTTTAGTGCTCATATAATATACCTTGGGCTCTGTTCCTAACCTTTCCAGCAATCTGAAGACATGGGGATCCTTGATAAGCTTTGAGACCGCATGCTTTGGGTTATTAAGGTCACCAAAGGTTATGGCCTTTGTGGGACAGGCCTCGACACAGGCAGGAATATATTCATCTTCTTTCAGATCTCTCCTGCCCTCTGCATATGCCTTTGCCTTGGCCCTCATAAGCCTGTGGTGGCAGAAGGTACACTTCTCTACCACACCTCTCATCCTTGGAGAAACCTCCGGGGAGAGGTATCTATCCATGCCTTCAGGGAAACAGGGATCAAACCAGTTAAAATTCCTTGCATGATATGGACATGCAGCCATACAGTATCTACACCCTATACACCTGGTATAGATCTGGCTTATTATGCCACTGTTTGGATCTTTTCTGGTTGCTGTTGCCGGGCAAACTGGCACACAGGGGGGATTATCACATTGCATACAGGGTCTGGGGATATATATGACCTCAGTTTCTGGAAACTCTTTTCCATTCGTTACCATGTAAATCGGTATCCAGGATATATTTCTTGTCTTATCAGATTCATCATACATTACAGGAACATTGTTTTCAGAGGCACAGGCAATAATACATACACCACAGCCAGTACATCTATCCAAATCAATAACCATCCCGTATCTGGTGCCTTTAGTATGTTTTTCCTTTTTCATCGCCTCTTCTTTGCGTAAAGAATTTTGTTACCATTCAGCCACAAATTATCACGAATTATCACGAACAATTATTTTTTAGAGGTTAATTTGTGTCTATTTGTGTACATTCGTGGCTGAATAGTTAAGGAACTTTATATTTTAATTAGTGTCTGAACGAAAACCTCGAAATATAGTTTCCAAGTTTTGGCCTTAAATCTTCAAAGCTTTGAAATTGCTTTATTTTTTAATCCAAAATCCGCAATCCAAAATCCAAAATCGTGCCTGAACTGGCTTTTCGTTCAGGCACTAACCACCTTAACCCTGGTATTCCACCACACAGGTTGCCCACTTAACGGATCCTCAACCTGATCAATTATCTTATTAGGATTGACACCCTTTCCCTTTAGATACCTATCATAGGCAGTATGTCCAAGACCAATAGGGATAAAGATAACATCAGGCATAGCCCCATCAAAAAGGTGAATCCTTACCTTTAATTCGCCCTTAGGAGATCTTAAAATTGCCTTTGAGCCCTCCACTAAACTATATTTAGACGCTGTTTTGGGATTAACTTCCACAAAGAGATCATCCCTTTTAAGCTGATGATCATAAAGTGTTTTATTCAAAAATGGTGGATTCCCTATCCAACCGCTTGCCAGGTTTATCAATTCAATTGGGAAAAGACGCAAGGGATATTCCTTCTCATCTGCCCTTGATTTTATCTCCTCATAGTGGGGCATATACACCTCATCTCCCTTGGAGCTTATGCCCAAACTTAAGAGAGCATCATCAAAGGATTTTCCTTTTGAATAGGTTTTAATGGCCAGCTCTATTTCAGTGGAGAAAAATTCAAATTTTTTACTCGGCGTATGAAAGATATCTGACCATCTACCAAAGGATGGGAAAGGGACATACCAATATCCATTTTCCTTAATATCCTTCCACGAAACCTTCTCCTTCCCTGAATCATAAAGCCCTTTGACCCTCTCTTTTAGGGCCTTTTCAAAATTAGTCCACTGAAATGAGCCGCCAACCGGGCCACCTATTCTTTTTGCCAGGGATATGATTACATCTCCACTGTGTCTCGTCCTATAAATTGGTTTTACCACTGGTCGGGAAAGGGCATAAAGGGGGTATTGAATACCTGTTGGCCATACAATATCAACCATCTTTTCAAGATGGGTATGATCAGGCAGTATCAGATCTGCCATAGAAGAGGTTTCATCCATAAACGGAGAGAAACTCACAATAAAGGGTATCTTGGCCATTGCCTTGATAAAACTCGCACTGTCTGGGATTGTGTAGGCAGGATTTGCAGAAAAAAGTAGAAGAGTATCAATAGAGGAGCCATGGCTACCGTTTACCGCCTCTGTAAACTTATGTATGATGCTCCTGGTAAATGGGTATTGTGTACTTCCAGCACGATCTACCCGTGGCTTATTAAGGCCATCAATGGCCACAGGATCATATTCTACATCCGGCCATGAGGCCAAAGGAAGATCATCTGTTATTAGAGGCCCTCCCTTTTTATTTACCCTTCCAAGCAGTGCATTAAGGGCATGTACGGCCATAAATTCATACAAGCTGCCAGGGAGTGTACCTTTCCCTCTTCCAGTAAGGGCAATAGGGGCCCGAGCTAATGCAAACTTTCTGGCCAGCTCAATAATAATATTTCTACGAACTCCGGTGATGTCTTCTACAACCTGGGGAGAGTACTTTTCTAAAACAATTCCCGAAAATCCCTTATGTTCAACTCCATTTGCATCAAGCCAATCATTATAACCAAATGTATGATTATCAATGAATTCTTTGCTATACAGTTTTTCCTTGATAATTACATGGGCAATTCCTAAGGCAAGGGCTGCCTCTGTTCCTGGAAATGGTGCAAGCCAAAGGTCAGCCTTTGATGCAGTATTTGATGCCCTTGGATCAATCTGCACCACATACGTTTTACCTTTTGCCCCCTTTTTGTCCCACTCCCTCCACGCATTCAGTATCCTTCCCGGGGCTCCCCACCCATCAAAAAAGGAGCAGCCAAAACTCAATATAAAATCAGAGCCCTCCAGATCAAATGCTACAGGACCTTTACCTCCCTGCATAAGGAAATTAACCATATCGTGGGTATCTTCTTCCCGTGGCATATTCATATAATTAGGGCTTCCAATAGAGTTGAGCAGTCTCTTAATGAGAAGGGCCATGGTAGAACGAGATTGATTTCCATCCAAAGCTGTTAGTTTTTCCGGATTTCCCTTATCCCTCAATCCTTTTAGCCTGGTGGTCAATGCACCTACAGCCTCATCCCAGGATATCTCTTTCCACTTCTGAGAGCCCCTTGACCCAACCCTTTTCATTGGTGCCTTCCACCGGATCCCCTCATTGTATAGGATTTGTTGACCCGCCATACCCAGAGGGCATATTCCTCCCTGATTTACTGGATAATCATCCCTGCCCTCTATCTTTACCACTCGGCTGCCAACTTTTCTGACCTCAATACCGCATGCACCGGGGCAGAGCGTACACACAGTGTTTACCGTAGAAAATTTTCCCCTAACCGGCACAGGCACCCATGACCAGTTCTGGGTCCATATGGCTATATCATCAATAAGTTTCCATGGAAGTGGAGACAAAAGGGTTCCCCCTAATCCTCCCGCGGCAAATTTAATAAAATTCCTTCGGCTAAATTCCATCTTTGACACCCTTATTCTAACTACTCAGCCACAGACCCGCCTGCCAGATGGTGGGCAGGTCTACGCGGATTACCGCTGATATTTTTTCTTTTATTATCTTTATATTTAACCCTATCTGTGTTCATCTGCGGAAATCTGCGGCTGAATAGTCACTCCTTATTTATGACATACAAAACAGGCATTGTTATTTTCCTTTCCTTTTTGCCTATGGCACTGGGCACAATCATCCATCTTCATCTTATCCCAGGTGTTTTTCTTGTATCCAGCAATATTTCTCCCCCAGATATCTATACTATAACTGGTTAGCCTGTTAACCTTGTACACAGGTGGATTTTTTCTTGTAGCAAAATCTCCATGGCAAACACTGCATTCAATTTTAGCCATTTTTACATGGGCAATATGGGGGAAATATACACAATCTGGTTGGCATGAATAAACTAGCCAGGGGATTTCTTTGATGGGTTTAACATAATCAGCAAAAAGCCTTACCTCCTCTGGGCTCTCGCTTAAAGGGGATTCTGGATCCTCATGGCACTCAATGCACTTTTTAATTCCAGGGATTCCGGAAAATGTCCCATCTTCGTAAAAAAAATGGCATTCCTCACAGTCCAATCCTGCACTTGATTCCGGACCATGACTGGAGTGAGAAAAGTTCAGTGGCTGACTCTTTGCAGAGTAAAGAAGTAGAGGAAATACCACCCATCCAACAATAAGAGCGCATATGAAACCAGACAATAGGAATATCCATCCATCCTTTGTAGACTTTCTTACCTGTTTTGAATCAGGTTCCATACTGATTTTTTTCCTTTTTTGGTCAACAAGTAACTGCTGAACTTTTATCCAATGCCCCCCCTCTTTGTCAAGGGAAAATACCTTTACTTCTATATTTATACATTCTTGAACCGAGTCTCCCATTTACCCCGTGGAATGCTTGCCCTGTGGAATTTTCGCCGTTAGGCGGGACCACCTATAAGGGATTCCACAGGGCGGGCATATTTCACCGGGGCGGAGGTTATTCCACTGGGGCCTGCCCCAGAAGCTGATCCAGAATGAGAGGGCAATCAGGCGAAGGTCGAACCAGAAAGACTGTTTGCGGATATAGAGGAGATCATAGCGAAATTTGCGGCGTTGTGTGATAAGGAAAGATAGAACCGTCCCCTTTATTGTGTAGGGGGGAATGAAATTTACCGAAAAGTGTTTACCCCGTTTACCCCGCTTGCCCCGTGAAATTCACATTAGTGACAGCGCAGCGTATTTCACTAGGGTAGCTCCGGGAGATGGTACTGGGGCATATTTCACCGGGGTGGATTTAAATGCCTCTGAAAGCAAAGATAAGTGTTTCAATCAAAATAGCCACATCAAGGAAAAACGAACTGTTCCTTATGTAATAAATATCATAATCCATATTTTCATGTATTGCTTTCTTACGGTCTCCACTCAATTGCCACAAGCCAGTAATACCCGGTAATATTCTAAGACGCTCTTTATGAACATCATTATATTGCTCGACAATAAATGGCATCTCTGGCCTGGGGCCAACAAAGGACATATCTCCCTTTAGGACATTCATTACCTGGGGTAGTTCGTCAAGGCTTGTTTTTCTTAAAAACCTCCCCACCCGTGTAATCCGAGGATCATTTTGATCTAATGGATTGACTGTATAGGGATCTGTGTCCACAACCATGGTTCGGAATTTATAAATCCGAAAGATCTTACCATCTTTTCCTACACGTTCATGTCTGAAAAAAATCGGCCCCTTTGAGTCTATCTTTATAGCCAATGCAATAGCCAGGAATAAAGGCCATGACAAACACAATAAGATTAAGGATAGCAATAAGTCGATATATCTCTTGAAGTACAAATAAGGAGATTCAATATAATCTTCTTCCTTAACTATGGGTATTTGTCCTATTTCATCTATTTTCATTTTATGCATAAAGACCTTATATAGATTCGGGACAAAGGATACCCTAATTTTCTCCGCCTTGAGGAAATCTAAGATACTTGTTAGGGCTGATAAGTCAATATTGGATATGGCTACATAGATTTCCTCAATATCGAGTTCCTCTTTTAATCGTATAATATCTTTCCGTGTACCAAGGATTGAGACACCATTTGAACTATTAAACCCGCTTTGATAAAGAATCTTATCACGTTTATTTGGATCATCATCAATAAAGCCCATAGGTACAATTCCAAGTTTAGGAGAATTAACTATTGATCGGTAGAGGGCCTGGCCCAGTTCCCCTGCTCCATATATGAATATTCTTTTATGGAAGCCTTTTAACGAAGTGGGCAATCGAAGAATATGGTACAATGCAGTTCTTTCAGCCACAACAAATAATAAAGAAATGATATATGAAATAACTAAGACGTATCTTGATGGAGCCAATTTTACAAAGACCACCATTACAGCGAACAGCAAAAAAGTAACAGTGATACAATGCTGTTGACTTAAGCGTGCCCCTAAGCCCACTTTCCACGTAAAGGGTAAAGGGGTAAATGGAGACATCCTATATTCCCCCTGTCAAGAGAAAAAATGAATAAGCTATAATTGCTGTA
>CAYTDY010000146.1:0-6100 GCA_964436665.1 uncultured Desulfobacteraceae bacterium | reverse complement strand
ACAAAATCAAACTACTCAATTGAGTAATCAATTTGAAATTATTAAGGAAATAATAACCACCCAAGATATATTTTCAAATCTATCCTCAATATGTTCTTTTAATGAAAAGAAAGAATCAATAACATTCAAAACTGAAAAAATTCATCCACACCAGTCCCTAAAAAGAAAAACTTCCGTTATTTTGCTATTTAGCAATCCTCATCCAATCTCAGTTCAATCTGGACTTTTAAAAAGTTCCTAACAGTTTTTTCTACTTTAGGCTCCTGCTTTTAATCTCGCCTTATATATCTCATTCATTAATTGTTGATTTCTCTCCCTCTTTTAAAACAAGTATGCCTCTCTTGAGAAAAGCGTATTATACCGGTTGGCTCATTATCGGGCATAACACATTCGTTGAATAATAAATAATCTATTGTAACTTCAACTTGGTGAGTTCCACTTTTTCCTTTAGATTCCTTAATTAAAGATAATATTTTTAAAATGCCATTTTCCCTTTAAGCTTCCTACCTAACTTGACAGGACAATCTGTTTCATCCTTAAAAGAAAATGAAATTCATAAAAGGCCCTTTAGGATCCTTTTTTTATGGCTGTCAGCCCCGTATTTTCCCGTCATACTGAGGAGATATCCTCCTCCCAATACCTTTTATCCTTTCAACTTTAACACTCGCAAAATAGCAAAATTTTTTAATAAGGTATCAATTTTATATAATTATGTTAAATTTAATGTTGCTGAATGTAGAAAAGGCATTGAATCTAATAGTGTAACTGTATTAAAATAAAAGTAACAACTCAGGTTCAAAGTTCAGGGGTTCACGCCTGCCCGCCGGACGGCAGGCGGGGTTCAAGGTTGATGGACTCGTAAAAAGCCTTTTCACTGGTCATTGCGAGGAACGAAGTGGTTGCGAGGCATAGCCGAAGCAAACTCGGAGCTTGCTGTTCATAAAAGCCAAGGGCTATGGTTAAACCTCAATGTAAAAGAGATTCCTCGCTGCACTCGGAACAGGCTCCGCAATCTCCTGATTTCAAGGTGTTACCAACAATGAGATTGCTTCGCATGCCCCCTTCGCTACGCTCGGGGCTTCGGCTCACCGCAATGACATCAAGAGGGACTTTTTACGAAGCCGTCAAAACATTAAATAATCATATTTATTTTTTCAAAGAGAGGAGAATCATTATGAAAAGACTATTTTACTTCCTTCTTGTGCTAATCACAGTAATCACAATTTCTCTGTCCCAGGCAATGACAATTAATGCCCAGACAACTGCTTCTTTAGAAGTAGTTGGAGCTGCTATCTGTCGGGAGGTAGTTGATCGGGAACCTGTCGATATTGGAAACAGCTTCGAGTCCTCAGTGGGCAAGCTCTACTGCTTTACAAAGATCGTCGGTGCTCAAAGCCCAATTGAGATCAGCCACGTCTGGTATTTCGGCGATATGGAGAGGGGCAAGGTAAATCTATCAGTAAAATCCTCTAATTGGCGCACCTATAGCTCGAAAAAAATCCAAGCCCATGAGACAGGGGACTGGCATGTGGATGTGCTCGGCCCAGAGGGTGGGTTGTTGCGGACCCTTCACTTTAAAATCACTCCTTAAAAAGAGTGGGTAATAACCTATTTTCTAAAAGATTGGCTGGTTTCACAAAGAAAAAGGGTTATTCCTTTTACACTCTATTTTTTTGATCATTATAATAATTTTAGGTATTTTATCTTGACTTGATTATATGCATTCAGTATAAAATACCTAAATTACATTATAAGGGCTCTATTCTTTTGACCTTTTCCTTCTTAGAGGAGGCACCATGAACAAATCCAAATTGGTAGATGTATTGGCAAAAAGGGAAAATCTTACAATTAAGGCAGCAGAAGAAGTGGTAAATACCTTTTTCAAAGAAATGGAAAAGTCACTCGTACGTGGTGGTAGAGTCGAGATTCGAGGATTGGGCAGTTTCAAGATCAAACAATATGACAGTTATAATGGAAGAAACCCTAAGACAGGCAAAATTATAGAGGTTAAGGGCAAAAAACTCCCATTTTTTAAGGTAGGAAGAGACTTAAAAGAAAGAGTCGATAACATCTAAAATCCATACCATGAAAATCCTTGGTCGTGCTAGACGGGGAGTTAGCGGTGCCCTGTAACCCGAAATCCGCTCATGCGGGGTCGAAAATCCTTCCTGAGAAACAAGAATTAGGGATTAATTTCTTCAGTAAGAGAGGAGGCCGGACCTCGTTTGACAGATGATTATGAACCCCGTCAGGTCCGGGAGGAAGCAGCGGTAAATAATTCGATCTGCATCACGAAGCAATCTGGCCTGATTACCTTTTCTTACCGGAAAATTATCCCTATATCTGTTCAAAGGGGGATGCACGGCCAAGGTACTCAGTTTTCGAAATTCCCATCTAACTCATCAAATATTGAATCAAACAAATACTATTTCATTCAGTATAATTATGGATAAATCATCATATTTTATAGAAGTTTCTATCCTAATTAATATGTTGCCTTAAAAGGGCTATATAGTAACCCACTATTGACACTTTACATTAATCCTATAATAATAAACCAAAAAAGCCTTGCCGACTTATACCAAGTTGCAATCATGTCATTGCTCGCCCCGTTAAATAGAAGCAGCATGATTGTTAATACGCATGAGATTAGTTATTGGGTATATCAATACAAGAGATGAGCATGTTTGAAGTTATTTAACAGGGCGAGGAGTGAAGCGACGTGGCAATCTATCCTATTGAGCCCGCCCGTCCCGAAACCGAGACGGGATCGGGAGGCGCGACGTGATTTGAATATGCTACTGTTCATGCTGATTCTGCAAGAGCGCCTTTCCACCATATTCATAAAGCCAGGTCTGGGCCAGGGATTGCTTCATCCGCCAGAGAGCTTTGGCGGATTCGCAATGACCTCTATAAATAGTAACCGTTTGAAAGCAACTTAGTATTAAACCTTTTGTTATGGTAAAAAGATGTTAGAAGAAGTAGTACACATAGAATATAATAGACAGATAGGAAAAGATACCTGGCTAATGGGATTTCGCTCTCCAGATCTGGCCTCAGTTTCTCAGCCCGGTCAGTTTTTAATGATCCATCTGGACAGGATAACAAAAGACCCACTCTTAAGAAGACCACTTTCTATACACAGAATTCAGGATAGAAATAAACTGATGATCCTATATAAAATAGTTGGCAAGGGGACATCACTTCTATCTACCTTGAAAGAAGATGACACTATTTCAGTGATCGGCCCATTGGGCGAAGGTTTCTCTCTTCCCGGTCCAAATGAAAGAACTTTGCTTGTGGCCGGTGGTATGGGTATAGCGCCCCTGTTTTTCCTAACTCAGGTCTTAAAGGAAGTTCAGAGATATAAAATTAAAATGTTTCTCGGTTTTCCCACATCTCAGGAGGTTGTACTTATCGATCAATTAAAGGATCTAGGCATTGATCTTTCCTTAACCACAGAGGATGGCTCTTTGGGCATCAAAGGAGTTGTCACTGACCTATTGGATCAGCATCTGGGTCAAGAATTGAATGAAAAACCAATAATTTACACCTGTGGACCAATCCCAATGCTAAAAAAGATTGCTCAAAGTGCCATTAAGTCCCGTCTCAGGTGTTATGTCTCCCTGGAAGGTCACATGGCCTGTGGTCTCGGGATATGCCAGGGCTGTGCTGTTAAGGCAGCCAATAGCCAAGACAAACCGTATTATTATGTCTGTCAGGATGGTCCCGTGTTTTCATCGGAGATGATTGATTGGGAGGTTATGTAAATGGCTTCCAGACCTGACCTATCAGTAAATATAGGGGGCTTAAAGATAAAAAATCCGGTTATTACTGCATCAGGAACCTTTGGCTATGGCGATGAATTGAACTCTTTCTTTGATCCTTCTCTTTTGGGCGCCATCATTGTCAAAGGCCTATCCCTAAAACCAATGCCTGGAAATCCACCTCCGAGGACTGTAGAGACACCTTGCGGTCTCCTAAACGCAATTGGGCTTGCTAACATTGGTATAGATGCCTTTATACAAGAAAAGCTCCCATCCCTCGATACAATTAATACCCCCATCATTACCAATATATATGGGCATACCATCAAGGAATATGCCGAGATGGCCAAGAGAATAGAAAGTGTTGACAGGGTTGCTGCTATAGAGATAAATATATCATGCCCTAATGTTGAGAAAGGGGGCATGGCCTTTGGCACAGATCCAGATACTGCTGCCATGGTAACGGATCAGGTAGTTAAAAATACAACTAAACCTGTCATAGTAAAGCTAACACCCAATGTAACTGATATATCTACCATAGCCAAGGCAGTGGAGTCTGCCGGTGCACAGTCAATATCGGTAACCAACACATTCCTGGGTATGGCTGTAGATGTAGCTACCAGACAACCCAAGCTGGCAAATATAATAGGAGGACTATCCGGCCCTGCCATTAAACCAATGGCCCTTTTTCTCGTTCATAAGGCTGTTGCAAATGTAAAAATCCCTGTAATCGGTTTGGGGGGCATTATGGACCACCAGGACGCCCTTGAATTTCTTCTTGTAGGGGCGAGGGCCATTCAGGTAGGGACAGCAAACTTCATCAATCCAAAGGCAGCAATTGAAATAGTAAATGGCCTTACTGATTTCTGTGTAAGAGAAAAGGTCAGTAATATTAATGAAATAATAGGTAGTTTAGTAACTTCTCAATAAGTTGGTGTTTGTGTCATTGCGAGCGAAGCGAAGCAATCTATTTGATGCAGCGAGATTGCGTCGTCGCTACGCTCCTCGCAATGACGGTTTGGATACAATTTTACTTTGGAATCATTATCCCAGTTTCTTCCATTAATAACTCCGAAGCGTAGCGTCGGAGTCAGATGCTATCAACAGATACTATAAAACGGAGAATATCATGAAAAAAAAAGAGATAGAAAGAATAAGTAAACTATTAATCTCTAAGCCCAAGCTTGTTTGGGATGCTATAGATAAAAAAGAAAAAAAGAAGGTTTTTAATTTTGATAAAGAGTATCAAACCTTTTTAAACACGGCAAAGACAGAAAGAGAGGCGGTTAAAATAATTTCTGAGATTGCACTTAAAAATGGTTTTTCTCTGAATCCTAAAGGCACTCATCCTATAAAGCTGATGAAGACATTTCAGGAAAAATTAACCGCCCTATCTATATCTGGAAAGAAACCCATAAATGAAGGTATTAATCTAATTGTCAGCCATCTTGATTCTCCCCGCCTTGACCTTAAACAAAATCCACTTTACGAGGAAGTTGATCTTGCCTTTATGAAAACCCATTACTATGGGGGTATAAAAAAATTCCAGTGGCTCACTCGACCCCTTGCAATTCATGGAAAAGTAATCCGTTCCGACGGTAGTTCCTTAGATATTGTTGTTGGTGAGGATGATTCTGACCCTGTATTTACTGTATCTGATATCCTTCCCCACTTAGCAAAAAAGGTTCAGACTGACAAAAAGGTTTCGGATGCCTTTGTTGGAGAAAAGCTTAATCTGATGGTCGGCTCTATCCCTTTTGGGGATAAAGATACAAAAGAAAGGTTCAAGCTGGCAATCCTAAACCTCTTGAACGAGAGATTCGGCCTTATTGAGGAGGATCTGATAAGTGCTGAACTTGAGGTTGTGCCTGCTGGAATGGCACGGGACGTTGGATGGGATAGGGGACTGACTGGTGCCTATGGGCATGATGATCGTTCCTGTGTCTTTAGCAGTCTAAAGGCCATATTTGATATAAAGAATCCACAGAAAACAGCCCTGGTTATATTTGTTGATAAAGAAGAAATTGGAAGTGATGGAGCAACCGGGGCCAAATCCAGATTCTTAGAGAGTGTCCTGGCCGATCTTATGATCGCTAATGGCAAGGAACCCCTTTACCACGAGATTCACAAAATTTTAATGAATTCAAGGGCCCTTTCAGCCGATGTAAATGGTGCCCTTGATCCAGATTTTCAGGATGTCCATGAAAAGAGAAATGCTGCACGGCTCGGCTATGGTATATGCATGACAAAATTTACAGGTGCAGGAGGTAAATATGGTGCAAGCGATGCAAATGCCGAGTATGTCGGATGGCTTCGAAACCTATTTAATAAAA
>CAYTDY010000145.1:0-6168 GCA_964436665.1 uncultured Desulfobacteraceae bacterium | reverse complement strand
GAGAAAGATGCGGATCTGAGTATTGCTCTTATTGAATTGGGGAAAGAGATGGCCCCTCAGATGGGTGTTGCTGAAGTAGATGATGACTACCGCATCCATGGCTTTCAGGAAAAACCAAAGGAAAACCCCAAGACCATTCCCGGTGATACCAGCCGAGTGCTTGCCTCCATGGGTATTTACCTATTCAGGACAGATGTACTCTTGAATGTCCTCAAATTGAACAATAGGGACGATTTTGGTAAAGACATAATTCCCTATTTAACTCCTAAATCACGTGTATACGCCTATCCTTTTCAGAAGCAGAATATAATCGAAGATTATGTCTATCATGCCCCGGAAAACGGTGAGCGAAAGCTTATATTAGAACCTAAAACCCGTGATTCTTCTTACTGGAGGGATGTCGGAGCCTTGGATGAATATTGGAACGCAAACATGGACCTGACCGGGCTGAATCCTTCCTTTAACCTCTATGGTCGCAACTGGCCCATCCACACTTACCAACTACCAGCTCCACCCGCAAAATTCGTCTTTAGCAACGAAAGAGCCGAAGGTTTTCGGGTGGGAAAGGCCCTGGATTCTCTTGTGGCCCCAGGCTCCATAATAAGTGGAATTGTCAGGAATTCAGTGATTTCTTACTACGTGGTTGTCCAGAGTTGGGCAACCGTCGAGGAATCAGTAATTATGAATGGTGTGGTAGTGGGGCGCCACTGTAAGATTAAGAAGGCTATTATCGATAAACATAACATAATTCCACCCCGTACTGAACTTGGTTATAACCCGGATGAAGACAGGAAACGCTTTACAGTAACGCCCAGGGGAATTGTCGTGGTACCAAAGGGCTTTTTCAAGTAGCCTTCAATTGTATCAGGCATAATTAGGAAAAAATTACTGAGGCAAGAATAACCTTAGAGGGCTAAATATCTTTTGAAAGGGCTGCTACCCATGTATAGATATCTCTTAAGGCAAGATTGTTCTCTCTCGCTATTCTCCTGCATTCCTCAAATTCAGGTAAAAGGACTGTTCCTCCATCCTGATTTATGACCTTTTTGACCCTCATTTTTCCCCATGGAGAGTCAACCACCAACTCTTCCCGTTTTAAAATAGCCCTCTGGCTATAGCTAAAACGAATCCCCAATGTGGTTGATTCCCTTAAGATGATATTAATAAGCCTTTCCTTATCTTCAGGCCGACCAATCACCTGGAGCTGAATGCCGGGCCTATTTTTTTTCATCTGGATGTGGGAGAAACTCACATCCCTTGCGCCTGCATCAAAGAGACTGTCCATCAAATAACCCAACACCTCCGGGCTCATATCATCTAAGTTTGACTCCAAGACCACTACTGTATCTGATCTCTGTTTATTTATATCATTTCCAATAAGAATACGTAAAAGATTTGGCCTGTCAGCCAAACTTCTGCTGCCTACCCCATAACCTACTCTGTCTATTGTCATTGGGGGCATAGGACCAAAGGAAGAACACAGGCAAGTAATTAAGGCTGCTCCTGTAGGGGTGACCATTTCAACATCTTGACCGCTATCATAGACAGGAACACCCTTCAAAAGTGCTGTAGTTGCAGGCGTTGGTACTGGAATCCTGCCGTGGGAACTGGTAATAATTCCGGTACCTACGGGAATCCTCGAGACAAAAAGCTTCTCAATTCCCAAAAGATGCATCCCTAAAACTGCTGCCACTATATCAATAATAGAGTCAACCGCACCAAGCTCATGAAAATGTACCTTATCCGGTGAAATATTGTGTATTTCACCCTCAATCATTGCCAATTTCTCAAAGATCAAGATGCTTCTTTTAATAACCAATGAAGGGAGACTGCTACTTCTAAGTATCTCTTCTATTTCCTTTAAATATCGTGCTTTCTGATCCTCTTCTCGCAAAAAAACAGAAAATTTTGTCCCAAAGATATTATTTCTTTCTTCCTTTTTTGTTGATATATCGTAACCATCTAAATTAAGCTCAGAAATAGTCTTTTCAAGTTTTTCAATAGGCAAGCCCGCATCGAGCAAGGAACCGACAAACATATCCCCGCTTACACCGGAAAAGCAATCAAGGTAAGCTATTTTCATATGAATGTAGTTCCCTCATATACCCTTAGCCTTTTCTCTGTCTTCCTGTTTCTTTTTGCAGTCAATACATAGGGTAGTAACAGGCCTTGCCATCAGCCTTTCTTCTCCTATCTTTTTCCCGCAAACATCGCATATGCCAAAATCACCAGTATCTATTTTCTCAAGGGCCTTTTTGATCTTTTCAATCAACTTTCTTTCTCTATCCCTTATCCTTAACAGAAAATTCCTATCTGTCTCCAAGGCAGCCCTATCAGTCGGGTCAGGAAAGTTATCCTTCGAATTGGTCATTCCATTGACTGTCTTAAAGGCCTCGTCAATAAGCCCATCAAGCTGGTCTTGGAGTATGCCTCTAAAATATTCCAATTTTTTCTTATTCATCAACTAAGTAACTAATTTTATTATGTTTATTAAGTCAAATCCCTAAATCCCTAAATTCACAATTAACAATTCCTCAGTTCTATGCCCTCCGTATTTTATCCCAAAAATCTCTGGTCTTTGCCCCAATCTTTTGCTCTTCAAGCTCTCTAAATTCCATCAGTAACTCACGCTGTTTCTGGCTCAGCTTTGCAGGTATCTTAACCATAACCTGAATAAAAAGGTCGCCATATCTACTTCCTCTCCTCAGGCTGGGCATGCCCTTACCTTTAAGCCCGATAATCTCCCCTGGTTGTGCACCCTCCGGGATAGTAATACTTTCCTCCTTATTATCAGCAAGAACAGGAATGGAAACCTCATCTCCTAAAGCGGCCTGAATAAAAGATATTGTAATTTGACATTTAAGATCATCCCCATCTCTAACAAAAAAATCGTGCTCTTTGACATAGATTACCACAAAGAGATCTCCTGGTGGTCCTCCATTATCTCCACTCTCTCCTTCCCCCTTCATCCTCAATTGTAAACCAGTATCCACACCTGGCGGTATCTTTACCAGGACCCTCTTTTCAATTTTTATCTTTCCTTTACCTTTACATCCCTGGCATGGGTCAACTATGACCTGACCTGTACCATTACACGTTGAACATGTTGTTCTGATCTGAAAGAAGCCCTGAGAATGGACAATCTCACCTTTACCATGACAGTTAGGGCACAAACTGGGCTTGCTTCCTGGCGTGATCCCAGAACCCCCACATATATCGCAAGATTCCCATTTATCGAAAATGACCTCCTTTTCCTTTCCTCTATAAGCCTCTTCAAGGGTCAACTCCAAATTGTATCTAAGGTCATTACCTCTTCTTATTCTTGTTCTCCTTGATCTCTTTCCTCCAAAACCAAAGAAATTTTCAAATATATCTCCAAAAGCAGAAAAAATATCCTCAAAACCGCCAAAACCTGTAAAACCTGTCCCTTTTAATCCATCATGACCATAAAGATCATAGATTTCTCTCTTTTCCCTGTCCCTCAACACCTCATAGGCTTCAGCGGCTTCTTTAAACCTTTCTTCGGCCTCCTTATCCCCTGTATTTCTGTCAGGATGATATTTAAGGGCACGCTTCCGGTAGGCCTTTTTTACCTCATCCTCGTCTGCATCCCTGGAAACACCAAGGATTTCATAGTAATCTCTTTTGATAGGCATAGCTGTCAAGTTTTATCCGTAAGTTCCTCACCTTGATCAATGTTCATATTGTCTTCTTTATCAGGACTTTCAGGCTCTTTTTCTAAATCATTTTCTAAAAGATTATCATTTTCCTTAATCCTAACCTTTCCGGCAGCAATCTCTCTCAAGACTGCTACTATTTCTTTGTTTTTGGTAGGGAGAAGGAGTTCTTTTCCTTTCCTTAATTGAATAACCCTTTTTGCTGCTAAATGCACTAAAGTAAATTTATTCATACCTTGCTTTAAACAATCTTCTATTGTAATTCGGGCCATTAAAATGTCTCCCTTTAAAAAATTTAAGTGTTATAGTATAATTTTCTATTATACAAAGGTAAAGATATTTTTTATAAATATAATTAAAAATTCTTATTCTGCAAGATGGTCAAAAAATTTTATCTAAAAAAATTAATATATTATTTCCCTAATAAATTATATTATAAGCTAACCTTAGAAATTTATGTTTCTTTGTTCTGGTTTCTTGTTCCCGAAACGAGTGACCAGTAACGAGTAACAGATAACGAGAAAACAGAGAAGAATATGCTTGCAAACGTCTATAGCAGTTCTGTCATAGGTATTGATGCCTATATAGTGGAAGTTGAGGTAGATATCTCAAGGGGGCTACCAACTTTTTCCACTGTAGGCCTAGCAGAAGGAGCAGTCAGGGAAAGCAAGGAAAGGGTGAAGGCAGCTTTAAAGAACTCCGGCTATCATTTCCCTACTGACAGGATTACCGTTAACCTTGCCCCTGCTGATGTAAAAAAGGAAGGTAGTGGATTCGATCTTCCGATAGCCATAGGAATACTGGTAGCAACTGGACTTATTCCCCATTCAGCATTAACCGATCACCTCATTATTGGTGAGCTATCCTTGGACGGTAGTATAAGGCCCATAAAAGGGGCTCTATCTATGGCCATAATGGCAAAGGAACTAGGTTTAAAAGGAATTTATCTTCCTTCAGAGAATGCCATGGAAGCAGGTGTAGTAGAGGAAATAGATGTTTATCCAAGCAATACGCTTTCTCAGTTAGTTCAGTCCCTTAATAGTATAGAATTTATAATCCCAATTAAAATAAACAAAGACAAGATGTGGGGCCAACTAAATTATGATATCGACTTTAGTGACGTCTCTGGCCAGGAGAATGTAAAAAGGGCCTTGGAAATTGCCGCCGCAGGTGGCCATAATCTCTTGATGATCGGCCCTCCGGGTGCAGGAAAGACCATGCTTGCACAAAGGCTTTCCACAATACTGCCAAGCCTTACCTTTGTGGAATCCCTGGAAACATCCAAAGTTTACTCTGTTTTAGGTCTCATGCCGAAAAGTCAGGGCCTGATCACAATCAGGCCTTTTAGGGCCCCTCACCATACCATATCTGATGCTGGCCTGATAGGTGGCGGTCAGACACCAAAACCTGGAGAGGTCAGCGTGGCCCATAATGGTGTCCTTTTTTTAGATGAAATGCCCGAGTTTAAAAAAAATGTTCTCGAGGTGCTCAGGCAACCAATGGAAAGTGGTATAGTTACTATCTCCAGGGCAAACTCGACAGTAACATATCCAGCCAACTTCATTCTGGTTGGTGCCATGAATCCATGCCCATGTGGCTTCTTTGGTGACCCAAAGCGGGAGTGTACATGTTCTTACAGAGAGATACGGAGATACAGGACAAGGATATCAGGCCCCCTTATGGATAGGATCGATATCCATGTAGACGTTCCCTCCGTGCCTTTCAAAGATCTAACAGGAACCAGCCAGGGTCAATCTTCTTTAGATATCAGGGAGAGGGTAGTAAAGGCAAGAAAGATCCAGGAAAAGAGGTTGCATAAAACAAAAATCCATACCAACGCCATGATGAACACCAGGCAGATAAGAAGATTCTGTCAAATAAATGAAAAATCCAACTCTCTTTTGGAAATGGCTATGGAGAAATTTGGGTTTAGTGCACGGGCCCTTTCACGTATTCTTAAGATCTCAAGAACAATAGCAGATCTTGCAGAAGCCCAGGACATTGAGCAGGTCCATATAGCAGAGGCAATACAATATAGATCCCTCGATAGAAAATTGTTTGTATGAAAAAATTAATAAAAATAGGTCTCTCCATTTTCCTTGTTATCTTTTTTCTAATCGCCTCAACAGTTATTGCCTTATGGTATATCTGGTCAAGCAACCTTCCATACATAGGCTCCCTTAAGAATTATAACCCCCCGATCATCACAGAAGTTTTTGCTGATGGCGGCCAGATTATTGGTCAATTCTGGGATGAAAGGAGGATCTTGGTACCTCTCGGGGAGGTTTCTAATCATACTATTAATGCCTTTATTGCCGCAGAAGACGCTCGATTCTTTCAGCACAAGGGTGTCGACTTTTTAGGAATCTTGAGGGCACTTTTCAAAAATATTAAGGCACGCAGGATCGAACAGGGAGGAAGCACTATCACACAACAAGTTACCAAATCACTTCTTCCAAAAAACCCCGCGAGAACCTACAAAAGGAAACTC
>CAYTDY010000144.1:0-6230 GCA_964436665.1 uncultured Desulfobacteraceae bacterium | reverse complement strand
TCCCCTGAGCCTGCCATGCCAGTTGAAAACCAGAAGTCCATGTAAGATCACACCTACCTTGTGCTATTAGTTTCTGGTCATCCAGCCAGCTTTTAGTAGGTATTAAGCTCAACCTCAGAAAATCACTATGATCCTCGCATAATTTTTTCATTGCCAGGGCAACCATGTGCGAAGAAGTCTTTACTGGCCCATGAGCTACTCTTAGAGTAACTATCGCCCGTTTAGCATTAGCCATTGTGAAAGGAAATGCTACTAATATGAAAACTAGGCAAATGCCCCAAATAAAAATTGCTGATCTCATCTTTTTCATTAGATTCCTCCTTCCTAAATTAAAAATTCAACAATCATTCAATTACCCATGACATAAACGTTAATCCCTCACCTCCTTTCTCAAAAAAGGTCCAAATATAAAGAGTTTATTTTTGTGAAATGGCAACAAGCTGTTTTCCTTAACATTTACTCTTAGTCTTAAACTCCTGGTGCACTATAATTCATAGTTACTTGAAGAAGTATTGTTAAAACCATACTGATAACTATTCCGTTAAAATTTAACCAACTATTTATTTAATTTATATTTATTAAATTAGCAATTTTCCTCTGTCAAGAAAAAAATTCTAAAAAAATTTTAATTGTTAGATAATAATTAAAAGTGGGCTATTTTTAAACCAGATCTTCTCTTCTTATCCCATCATGATAGCCAACATATTCACCAACTTCTATCCTGTTCAGACCTAAAATATGCATTCATCTGGGCTGATCAATATCCATTTTTGGCCATGAGTTTAGGGTTCCAATTAAATAACTTTTTTTAATCTCTATTTTCTGGCATTATTTATTATTGATCTTATCAATCATTTCATATAAGTTCATAGGAAAATTAATTGGAAAAACGAGTACATGCAAGATAAACTACAAGAGTCAGACCTAAAGGAAAGATTCATCCCATTTGCAAAAAAGATGGCAGAAGAGAAAATTCCTTCTCTTATTATTGATACCTTCAGGTTTTACTATGATAAGCTTTTAAGGGGAGAAAGGGGATTAATATCAAGGGAGGATATTGTTCCGATTAAAAAAGATGATATAGCCGATATGGCAATGTTAGCCAGGTTCACCAAAGAAGGATGCCAGGTAATTAAAGAAACAGTGATAATTAAGTTGAATGGTGGCCTTGGAACAAGCATGGGCCTATCAAAAGCTAAATCCTTAATTGAGGTAAAGAATGGATTAAATTTCCTTGATATTATTGCGAGACAGATTCTGAGCCATAATGAGAAATATGGAATAAAAATCCCTCTTGTGCTCATGAACAGCTTTAAAACAGATGAGGATAGTAAAAAATCTCTAAATAGATATCCTAATCTGGTCTCTGATATTCCCCTGTCTTTTTTACAGCACAAATTTCCAAAAATCCTAAAAGAAAACCTGGGTCCTGTGGATTGGCCCATGGACCCAGATTGCGAGTGGAATCCTCCTGGTCACGGAGATATTTATTTTGCCTTGATCACCTCCGGTATGCTAAATAAGTTGATTAGTAAAGGTTATAAATATGCCTTTATGTCCAACTCCGATAATCTTGGGGGTACAATGGATGAAGCAATACTTGGTTTCTTTGCCACACAGAACTCTCCATTTATGATGGAAGTTTCAGACAAAACAGAAGCAGACATAAAAGGTGGACACTTAGCCCGCTTGCGGCAGACTGGTGGTCTTATCCTTAGAGAGATAGCCCAGTGTCCAGAGGAAGAAACAGAAGAGTTCCAGGATATAAATGTTTACAGATACTTTAACACCAACAACATATGGGTTAATCTTCTATTTTTAAAAGAACAACTCAAAAAAGCTGGTAACATCCTTAAGCTCCCTGTGATTATTAATCCTAAGAAAATTGATCCAAGGGATGACTTATCCCCAGAGGTTTACCAAATTGAGACAGCTATGGGATCAGCTATCTCTGTTTTTGAAAAAGCCACAGCTGTAAGAGTGCCAAGGACAAGATTTTTTCCTGTTAAAAAGTGTCAAGACCTCCTTGCCCTCTGGTCTGATTGTTATATAATGACCGAAGACGGCAAAATTATCCAGAATCCCAAAAGAAAATTTGGGACTATAAAGATAGATCTTGACGACAGGTACTATAAAAAGATTGACCAGTTGAAGGAACGGTTTGCCCATGGTGCCCCTTCCCTGATTGATTGCAAGTCACTTAGAGTTGTGGGAAATATTCACTTTAATAGAGGTATTGTTATAAAAGGCGATGTAAATATTATCAATCATTCGTCTAAAAACGTTTCTATTCCTGAGGAGATAGTGATTAACAAAGATCTCTTTTTTGATTAAATTCTAAAAAAGGTAAAAAATGCCAGACATTGATCTACAGGATATTGAAAAGTCAATTAAGGCTATCCAGAATATTGCTATTATGCTAACCGGGGCTACTGAATTTGTATGTGAAAAAAGGATACTCAAAGTATTTTCAAGTGACATAGAGGCCAATCTCGAAAAATTAGAAAATGATATAGCCTCCCTTAAGAAAATTTTTCCAGGGAAGTTTCCTGAAACCCTGGAACCAGATAGCTCATTATCCAAAATTAGAGATATCGCCACAATGCTTAAAGGAGATAATGCTGACATAGATGCTAAATGTCTGGCAGGAGAGCTTGGGAATGAATTAACCATAAGTGCAGCCGAATTAAAAGGTATTGTGAAAGATATCTGGGATACTGTCAGTGGGAAGGTTTCCGAATACACTACTACTGATAGAATTGCAGAATTTGGTAGAATAGCAAAATCATCCCTTTCAGCTCTTTCTCCCCTGGTCTCACATGCAGGAAAGATTATTTTTGCTGTATTATTTGTGGCCATTTTCTCTTTTGTTTATCTTTTTCTTACCATGGAATCGGAAGATGTCCTGCTTGAGGGTATAAAAAATGATCGTGTCTATATAAAGACACAAAAGGATACAATCCAGGGGAAAAGACTGGAATATAAAGAAATCACCGAAAAGCTTAAATCTCTTGATCAGGGAGAGCTAATCAGGCAGGATAAAATTGAATTGTTAAACCTATCTATGAAGGAAAGAAAGATTAAGGAGCTTATAGAAAAAACTATACTTTCTGTAGAAAAGAGAGAGAAAGAGATAAAAGAAAAAAATAAAAGGTTAGAAGAGCTTCGGAAAAAATCATTTTTCCAAAAGTTATTAAGGAGATAGGATTAGGCGCTACCTCATATCATGAAGCGATGAAAATCGCCTTTTCCCTTTCCGCTGGCCAAAAGTGTCCAGTGTTTGGAATCCCTTGTTAACTGGACATCAACCGATTTGTTAACACCGGCATCACTGTAAGACACCGTTATGGAGGCGGCTAACCTTATCTCTTCTGGTGATAGTTCTCCTGTTGCCAGAACAGTGGGCCCGGGAAATGATTCAACGGTTAAAATCGTATCTTCATCCTTCCTTAAAGAAGTAATCATCTCATTGTCTTTTTGATTTCTGCCAACCACAATCTTGGATTTTTCACTGATCCTAAAATGCCTTCCCCATTTAAGAAGCTCTATATCTCGCAGCGAAAATTTTGGGTCACAGGATATTAAATCTTTTAGCCGGCGGGAAAATACCTTTTCTGTCAGCAGACATCCTCCTGCAGGAGCAGGATAATCTTTTATCCCAAATTTCTTGGCCAATTCTATCTGAGGCTTGCGGGAACGCCCTGAGAGCCCTAATAATCCTTCTCTAATCACCCAGCCTTCTTTTTCAGGAAGGGTTTTCTGTAATCTTTTTGCTGAAAGGGGCCTGAGTATAAGATCCTTCAAACTCGAATCACGAGAAATAATGGAAAGGGATCTTAAATTCTGCGACATGGGGCGCTGGCCTAAAACATCTCCGCTTATTATAAAATCTGCTCCTTCCTCTTTTAGCATCTCTCCCGCTATTTTGAACATAAGTGCATGGCAGTCGATACACGGGTTCAAGCCCTTTCCATAACCATGCCTCGGGTTTAGCAGTATCGTAAGAAAACTATCTGTGATATCTACAATCTTAATGGGTAGCCCGATATATTGAGCAGACTGGGTAGCCTTTTGGGAGGAAAAAAAGGGGGTCTCAAAAAAGATGCCGATGACATCGATCCCCTGATCCTCAATAAGCTTAACGGCCAGAATACTATCAAGACCACCAGAAAAAAGAGATAAAGCCTTCATTAAAATAGCCTCATTAACCTACCATGCTTAGTTTATCAGGCAGCAAGCATGAATCAAGAAAAAAAGAGCATTATTAATCAATAAATAACCTTGCATAATCATTGACGGATTTATTTTCCTCTGCTATCTAAAAAGTAGATTAACTGAACTTTTAAGAGATACATTATGAAGGCATTCGGCCCAGTTCCATCCAGACGATTGGGTCATAGCCTTGGGATAAATAATATACCCCCCAAGGTCTGTACCTATTCCTGCGTCTATTGCCAGATAGGTAAAACAATAGAGTTGTGCAATGAACGACAGGCATTTTATAAAATAGATGATTTAGCAGAGGAGATTAAGGAAAAGGTTAATGAGGCAAAAAAAAGGCAGACAAAAATAGATTATCTATCCTTTGTTCCTGATGGCGAACCAACCCTGGATATCAACCTTGGCAAGAATATCGAACTTATCAGGCCATTAGATATAAAAATTGCTGTCATTACCAATGGATCTCTCCTGAATCTTAAAGATGTGAGAGAAGATCTACAAAAGGCAGATCTGGTTTCATTAAAATTAGATGCTGTAACCAGGAAAACCTGGCTAAGAATTGACAGGCCACACAAGTCATTAAATCTTAGATCAATCTTAGATGGAATGCTCGAATTTGGAGCTATATATAAAGGTGAGATAATTACAGAGACCATGCTTCTAAAGGGAATGAATGATGATTATGAAGAGATTAAAAAGATATCCGAATTTTTAGCATTACTAAAACCGGCAAAGTCCTATATCTCTATCCCTACCAGACCAACAGCGGTAAAAGGAATACTACCTGCCAGTGATCAGGTCCTTAATATATCCTACCAGGTCCTTAAAGAGAATTTAACTAATGTAGAATATTTAATGGGCTATGAGGGAAATGAGTTTGGTTTCAGTGGTAATATTGAAGAGGATTTACTCGGCATCACCTCTGTCCATCCGATGAGAGAAGAGGCTGTAAAGGAATATCTAAAAAAGGCAGGCGCTGACTGGCGAGTAATAACTAATTTGATAAAAAAAGGCTCCCTAACAGAACTGGAGTATCAGGGGAAAAATTTTTACATGAGAAAATTGCCAGTGAAGGCCTGAGTATTATTTAATCCCGAGCACCCTTTTTGGATTTTCACAGCAAAGAAGCTCCTTAACCCCATCTTTTAGGTCAAGCTCATCAATCTCTTTCATGATCCTAACCCTGCTCAACAAAGGGTAATCGCTTCCCAGAAGGGCCTTTGTCTTTAAAGGGCCATTTATATAGCTTATTACATCTTTGGGTATATGCCTGGGTGCCCAGCCTGCGATGTTAAAGAAGACATTCGGGTTTCTCTGGACAACGGCAATGGTCTCCCAGTACCAGGGGAAGCCAAAATGTGCGGCTATTATCGTAAGATTAGGAAAATCAATGGCCACTTCATCCAGGTCTATCGGCCTACAGTATTTAAGCTTGGTTCCGGTGTGGAATTGGGTGCCTGTATGAAGAAGAACCGGGATTCCCAACTCCTGGGCCACCTCATACAAAGGATAGATGTCCCTGTAATTGGGATTCATCTCTATCAGATGAGGTATTAACTTCAACCCCCTTAATCCTAACCCTTCAACAGCCTTCTTCAACTCCTCAATCGCTACAAGTCCTTTATGGGGATCAACGCTGGCAAAGCCTATCAATCTATCCGGATAAAGCTTAACTGTATCAGCAATCAGCTCATTTGGAACCCTGTATTTATAGGTAGTTTCGGCATCAATAGCCACAATCACCGCCTTATCAACCCCTGCCTCATCCATATCTTTAATGGTATCCTCAATGGTAGGAATCCTAAGTTCCTTAAAGGATTTCCTGTAACTGGCGGCCATCTCTTTTGGGAGGGTTTCAAGGGCCTCTTTTGTCCACAACTGTGAATGTGTATCAATAATCATAATGATCTTTTCTTTGGCCCCGTTCCCTTTATAAGCTTGAAATTAGCTTTTTCCATATCTCCTTAACCGCCCCAGCGGCCTTTGAACTTCCATCATACTCGATGATG
>CAYTDY010000143.1:0-6357 GCA_964436665.1 uncultured Desulfobacteraceae bacterium | reverse complement strand
GAAGCAATCTCAATAAGATAGATTGCCACGTCGCTTCGCTCCTCGCAATGACATGATTGCGACCTGGTATAAATCCTGCTCGTAAAGAGCCTGTTAGGCAAACAGCCTAAAAATAGTATCAGATCTGATTAATCTTTTAGATAGGCTTGTCTAACTGCCTCCTTTAGCAAATTGGAATGTAGATTTCTTCCAATCTCAAGTAAAACAGAGGCCTCCACAGTCTATTGGTTAAATAGCAAATAGTGCAAACACAATATTTACTTAATCATAAAGAGATGTAAGCCCCATGTACTTCACCGAAGATAAATGGGGTTGGAAAAGATCCACGGCCTCCATCCAAATATAGGCGTTTTTCGTAATACCTCTACCCTATATACACCTCTTTCATGTATATTAATAGACATGCCACTGGCATAACCTGTTTTAAAAAGGGACCCATCCTTAATAATTTTTATTAGTCCCTTTCTTGGGAGTCTGATCACCAATAGGCCCGGGCTAAATTTATCCTCCTGCCCCATCTCAAGCCTCTCTTGATCTTTCATAAAGTAAAACATAAAGCCCTTTGCACCGCATAGGCCATCATGGGCTATAAAGCAATTACCCTCCATGAGGGAGGCATAGATTATCTCCTTATCCGTTATAAAATCTCCACTTAATGGCGAAGTGGTTAGAATATGGGTATTTATAGTACTTAGGAGATACCTGTATGAAAGAGGTTTTAATTTAATTAATCCTATCTTTATAGAAGATGCATGTGCATCTGAGCCCCCTATAGCTACTACTCGCCTCTCGGAGCATAGTCTGTCCCATGTGGCCAAAGTCTTTTGACTTGGGCCTTTTAAGGTATACTTTTTGAAGATTATATGGAATATTCCATGCCAGAAAGACTTAACATTCTCTTTCCACCTGGATGAAAAATTCCAGATACAGATGCCCGTATAACACCTCACTGACCAATCTCGCCAGGTATAGGCCACGCTATTTTGAAGAAAATGCATCCCTTTTTCAAAAGGATGGGCCAAAAATCCAAATCCACCCTGGTTGTTTACAGCATCTATTACCTCCTGAGGGGAGTAATGTTCATCATCTATGTGGTTTTTAATATTATAGGCAAGGTAGTGGTGGGACCTTGAGCCAATCTCAGATCCAACCAAGACAAGTATACCCTTATGATAACCCTCGTCTTCAAGATGAAGTTGGGTTAGGTATGAATGATCATTGATGGCTATAAGATCAATGCCTGCTGTTCTTGCTGCCTTGGCAATCTCTTTGGCACTCCCACCACCGTCAGAGCGGGATGTATGGATATGTAAATTACCTACATATTCAAAAGGGAGCCCAATTGCCATTCAGCCCTCGTAGCTATTAAGGGCCTTCAATCCAGCGGCCATTGGTCTTTGAATTGCAAGGATAATTAGAAAGATAACCAGCGAAAAAGAGCCAACTATCCAGATCCATTGAAGATAGGTAATTGGCTCTCCTTTAAAATGTGACGAAAGTATGGTATAAACAGGTCCAGATTCCAGAATAATAACCAAAGCTATAAAGACCGAACTGCTTATCATATAAACTAACCCGCCAAAGCTTGTTGCTACCTGGGCTATATTTTCATGCCTAAAATTTGGGTAAACAGCACCCAAACCGACTCCTAAGGACACAATCCCAAAAACCAGGAAAAATATAGTTACTGAGGATAAGGCCATCATAAAGGCAGTTACCTTTAAAAGGTAGTTAGTATAAATTATTAACACCTCCGCTAAAATGAGCATGGGAAGGAGATAGGCAAAGAATTTAGACCATAAAAAACGCCTTGGTGAAAGAGGTGAAGAAAGGATAATCCAGAAGGCTTGCCCCTCAGAGCTTACTGCTGGAAAGATAAAACGGGCAGAGAGAGCTGAAATAACGAACCCTGCCAATCCTATATTTAGAAAGGATAATGCATTCTGAAGATAGATGGACTTTATCGGACTTTTCTCGAGAGGAAGAACACTGAAATTATAGATATAAACAACCACCAGGGCACCTAAGAGAAGGAGCTGGGACCACTGACTGTTGTCCCGAAAAAAAGTTCGCACCTCTTTGGCTATCAAAGAGGTTGTGTCTGACCCTAATGGTCTGGTTAGTCCTGAAACTATTTTCTCGAGTATCCTCTTGCCGGTATGACTTCTTCTTTTTGCCTCCTGTGCCTTTGAAAAACCATGGAAATATATGAGCCCTGCGATCCAGATATCTATTACTACCATAGCAAAGGCAGTAGACCAGAGAAGAAGATAGTTTAAAATCTGGCTACCCGAATACATGGTCAATCTTGCCCAAAGAAGATCTGTTGCCCAGTGGCTTGGTAGATAAGGAGAGGAAGGGGCCTTTAAGGCACCTAAATACTGGGCTATACTGATAAATGCATCTGGATTGACCAGCCTCTCAGGCCTTAGAAACCGAAAGAGGAGATATAGGAAAATGATCAGAATAATAGAGAGAAACATCATAATATCTCTGGCTCTTTGTGCAGGGAAGAACCTAACTAAAACCATGATCACCATAATACCTAAACTTGCAGAAATGATAATTAAAGAAAAAGACACATAGATCAGGCTCAGGTAATAATTTAGGCCAGCTGAATAAACAATACCATAGGCTATCATCACAGGAAGGCCAAATACAAGTAGCATCCATGAGCTATCAATTACTGTATAGAAGGAGCGGCTTAAAAATAACTCTGCAAGTGATGCCGGCAAAGAGTAGCATAGTTCTAAATCCTGAGAGAGATATAGATTAGAAAGGGCGGTTATAATATGACTGAAGATTAACATAGAGAAGAAGGTTAAAAAAACCATGGCGAGGAGATGCCTTGCGAGAATATCACCGATCATCTCCTGGGAAGAAAAATAGGTAAGCACCCTGAAAGTAAAGAAAAACAGAACTAACCAGAATAGAATACCTGTTCCAGCTAAGGTTAGAATCTTTAACCTACTATTACTCTGGGATTTTTTGAGACTATTTTTAAAACCAATAAACCTGGGGGAAATGAGAAGTTTAAATATCCTCACTTGGTTGCCACCCCTCCAGTTATCTTAAGAAATATCTTCTCTAAATCTCCTTCTACCCCCGCCTGTTTCTTTAGATCTTCGGATGTGCCTGATGCCACAATACGGCCATTATCTACAATAGCTATTTGATGACATATCTCCTGAGCTAAAGCCAGTGTGTGGGTAGACATAAACACTGTAGCACCTTCACCAGCCCACTCTTTAAACATCTCCCTGACCAGTTTGGCTCCTCTTGGATCGAGGCCAACCATCGGTTCATCAACAATAATAACCCTGGGTTCATGAATCATAGCCGAAGCAATTATGAGCCTCTGTTTCATACCATGGGAATAAGATTCAATAAGCTCATCAGCCCAGTCATTTAACTCAAATAGGTTTAGCAAATATAAAATCTTTTCCCTTAAACTGTCCCCTGTTACTCCATATATACCTGCCTTAAACCTAAGGAACTCTATACCGCTGAGCTTTTCATAAAGAAAGGGCCTATCAGGGATAAAGCCGATAATCTTCTTTACCTTAGACGGTTCCTTTGCGATATCCAATCCGTTTATATATATACGGCCCTTGGTGGGCCTCAAGATCCCTGTCATCATTTTTATAGTAGTCGTCTTTCCAGCCCCGTTTGGTCCTATAAAACCAAAGATGGTTCCTTGAGGTATCTGAAGATTCAAGTTATCAACAGCCTTAATGCCGCTATAAATCTTTGTGAGGTTCTTAAACTTAATCATTGGTAATCTAAAATAGTAAACTTAAGGTTGCCAATCATGCCTACAATTTGTATCTGTTTTTCAATCCCGCCATTGATAAGCTTAATATGGGTGGCATCAACGGGCATTTGGTTTAGGGTTGCATCCATAGGAATCCATTTGTTGATATAGGCTTCATTCCAGGCATGGTAATAAAATTTTCCATCTTTGTAAACCAGACCAACAACAATCCTGGCTGGTACCCCAACTGCCCTTAATAAGGCAGTGAGGATAGTAGCATGTTCATTACAGTCTCCTTTTTTATATTTAAGAATCTTTTTTGCATCTGGAACGGATATTACTGGCATCTTTTCTAAATTTTTACAAACCCAACCCATGATCATCTTTGCTGCTATTAAAGGGTCAGTAGTTTGCTTAATAATCTTTTTAGATAGGGTGATTATCTCTGGATCTTCAGATTGAATTAACATCTCCGGCCTTAGACAATGTAATAATTTATTATCATTACCCATATAAGGTATGGTGTAGGAGGCCTTAAAAGGGGGGCTTTCCTTTTGTATAGAAAGGATCCTGCCACTTAGGCTTTGTCTTAAGCCATCAATAGGCAAAGAGGGTGGAACCTGGTCAAGAAAAACTTTTAGGTATGATAATTCTCGAGGATTTTTTATTTTCTTGGCTATCTTTATGGCTGATAATTCATAAAAATCCACTCTTTTTGACCTATCTAAGCCTAATTGGGCCTTATCAGAGGTTGACCTGACAAGAGTAAAACCCATAAAGCCCTTCTCTTTTAGAGATACCCCTCTTTCATCAAGCCAGAAAATCAAAGGCATTCCCAAAAAGTTCATTTCCAGCCGGAAGGCCTTATAGGATTTATCATCGAGCTTAATGACCTCTTTTGCAACCACCTTGATAATAGCAGGATTAGTTGTCATGGTAACTGGATCAAAGACAGGGAAGGCAAAAGAATCCCCTATCTTTAATTTATGGGATTTAAAAAATTGTGTCATGCCTGCACTAATCATAGGCTTTGATGGCAACCTGATTAATTTAGTTTTTTCTTCCCCCTTCTCTCCCATTGAGAGGTAAAGATTATTTCCCTTTATCTTACCAAATATCTTAAACTCAATCAGGCCAGAAGAAAGAGAAAAATCAAAACTATTCAAAAGGAATTTTTTGTCTAACAGCGCCTTTGTATGACTTAGAATCTCATGAACTGAACCCATCAAATTAACAGCGAAAAATATTTCCTCATTTACCTCAAAACCTTTTTTAATCTCTTTGAACCTGGTAACTGTATATCCAATTTTGCGCCCTTTTAAAAAGATCTCCATCCATTTCTCAGAATCTTTTTCCAAAGGCCTTTTCTCATCAATATTGGTAACATCTGCACTCTTTGGGTTAAAATTGGTCCTCTTTATCAGCTCTGCCAGAACAAAGAGCCAGAAAAGCACTATCACAATACCAGAAATCTTATAGATAACTGATCTTTTCATTTTAGTGTTTATTATATTTGTTGGGTTTATTGTGTTTGTTGGATTTAACAAACAACAAATATCCAGCAACCAGCAACAAGACTAACTTACAGGATCTTCTTTATAAGGTCCCGGGAATTGCCAAGCATCTCCTCAAAGGCATTCTCTCCCAGGCCAGTCCCGTAGGCTACCATCTGAGCAAATTGGCGGGTCATGAGGTCATCAGGGGAATGGGCATCTGAGTTTAAAACAAGTCTGGCCCCAAATTCTTTTGAAACCCTGGCAACATACCCATTTGTAAGGCTATGACCATGGCGGGCCGAGATCTCGAGATAAACACCTCTTTCGGCGGCCAGCTTAATGTCTTCGATAGATATAAGTCCTGGATGGGCCAAGATATCAACACCAGAAAGAATAGATGCCTTATTTGTCCCCTTAGCTACCGGCTCTACTATAGTCTCTCCATGAGCTAAGACTATCTCTGCCCCTAACTCCCTGGCCTCTTTAACCAAAGATTCAATCAACTCTGGGCGAACATGGGTAATCTCAGCACCAGGTATGACCTTAACAGATTGTCTTTGGTTTAAATCTTTTGCTACCTTAACCAACCTGGGGACCACAAAATCGAGGTTGGATAAGTCAACATGATCAGTTATGGCAACACAGGAATAGCCCATGTGCTCGAGCCTCCTTACAAGCTCTGAAGGAAGCAATTCGCCATCACTGAATATGGAATGGGTATGTAGATCTATCATCTATTAAATTTTTAAATGATTATCTTGAATGGCGATGAGGTATGACCTTAGGGTATGTGCAGCTATAGGTTATATTGATCTTTACATCTTATATTTTCCAAAATCCTCTGGCTTGAGTTTTTCAAGTATATCCTGCCACTTTTTTCCTTGATCACTTTTATCTAAGGGCACACTTTCTTTGGCCGCCTCAATCTGTTTAGATTTTTTCAGCACCTCATCCGAAACAAATATAGGTGCCTCAGTCCTGATGGCTAAGGCAATAGCATCACTTGGCCGAGAATCTATTGATATTGATTCTCCATTTTTTGTCAAGTGAATAAGAGCATAATATGTATTATCTTTCAGGTCACAGATCTCTATCTTATTTACCTTG
>CAYTDY010000142.1:0-6411 GCA_964436665.1 uncultured Desulfobacteraceae bacterium | reverse complement strand
ACAGCGATGCATCTTAATTGCCTCTTCAAGCAGCTCCTTTGTAATGGTAGAGAAGTCTTTTCCCGATTGCTGGGCAATACCCTGAATCTCTCTAACCATTTCCTCGGGAATCCTCATGCTTTTTTGAACACTTGCCATTATTACCTCCTAATGAAAAGATATGTAGGACACCATATTACATTGAAATGCACTGCATGTCAAACACTTTTTAAAAGGAGGGCATCCGTAAAAATAAGGAACCCTATCCGCGAGGAGTAGCTTGGCCCTTATTTCATTCGAGATCGGTTTAATAGGTTGAATAGAGCAGCTCTCATAATTTATGTTATCGTTCTGGTTTTAAGCCCGCTCCTTTTTGGTGCAGTCCACACCTATGCCTACACAGTAATGGCCGTGGGGGTGTTGACAGGCGCTCTCTTATTGCTGATACAAAATATAAGAAAAGACCCCACGAGCGGTGCGTACCGGTTTCAACTCCCCGGCACCAGCCTTAATCTTACCTACTTTATTCTTATAGCCTTCCTCATGTTTCAGATGATTCCCTTGCCCGATTTTCTTGCAACGTTTTTATCACCCGAGGCACTCGTGGTTGGAAAGAAGGCATTATCTGCCTCAGGCACCCTGATCTCAGAAAGTCATGCTGGAAACTGGTTTTCTCTTTCGCCCTATTATTACCCTGTCCGTATGTCTCTCATCAGGTTTATAGTTTATGGGCTCTTTTTTCTCGGTTTAACCCAGATACTGAACTCCCAGAAGAGGATAGAGATAGTTATATTTTTGATTTTAATCATGGGTTGTTTTGAGGTTCTATATGGGTTAATGGAGACCTATTCTGGCTCTAATCACATCTGGTGGTTTAAAAAAATGCCATCTCAAGACCCCCATGCTGTATCTGGGACCTATATCAACCGAAATCACTTTGCAGGATTGATGGAGATGTGCTTGTTGTTGGCTGCTACGTATGCGGCTGCACTCGCAGGAAGAAAGAAAGAAAGAAAGACCATTTCAGACTATAAGACCAGCTTAAGGGTCAGGCTTTCACGATACCTATCAGGGGAGCAACGATTCAATAAAAGAACGTTAATTCTCTTTTCCGGTGCTGTGATGGGGATAGGGCTGATTTTTTCCGCCTCCCGAGGTGGTATGATTTCGGCTGCCGGTGCCATGTTGTGTATGAGTTTGTTTTTTATTTTCAGAAAAGATCATCGGCGAAAGGGATTCATCCTTCTTTTGCTCTTTCTGATCACGGCGGTCTATGCCCTTTATATTGGGGTTGAGTATCCGATCGGACGGTTTAAATACTTTGATAGCAGCTTTGAGGCTAGGAGCAGATTAACCCAAAAAACCATGGATATGTTTGAGGATTATAAGCTAACCGGTATAGGCGTGGGTAATTTCCAGTATGCCTATCCCAAATATCAAGCTGCTCAAGACAAAAATGTGTTTATACGACATGCCCACAATGACTGGGCACAATTTCTGGCTGAAGCGGGAATCACAGGATTTTGCCTGTTATTGGCCGGGATGTTTTATTATGTTTATCGGACGATAAGATTGTGGAGAAAAAGGACTGATCCCTTTGCAATCTGCCTTGGGGTTGCCCCTTTAGCTGCCATGACCGCCATGGCGATCCATTCTTATTCTGATTTCAATCTTCATATCCCCGCCAACTGCCTGATGCTTGTGGCCATCATGGCCATCGGTTATAGCGCTTTTCATCTGGAGAGACATCATGGGAGAGATAAAACACTTTATCGTTATCATATCATACCTTTAAGGTATAAAGGAATTTTTGCTCTGCTTTTGGTCCTGGGGTTTATTGTATGGAACGGGTTTTGGGTCATCCGCCATTTTATGGCTGAGGCCTACTGTAATACTGTCACCAACTCCACCTTGAACAGAGACCAGAGCCCGCCCTTGGAAGAGATCAGAAAGGCCATTGAGTGGGACAGGTGTAATGCAGGGTATTGGTACAAGCTTGCCCGGGAGATGATGAGGATACGATCCACAGATTTCGCAGATTACAAAGATGAAAGGCCAGTTGGGTGGTTAGATGGTTTTAATGACTGGATGAAAGCATTTAAGGATAGTCCGTTGCATGAAATAGGGGATAGAAAACGGGCAATTCAAAGTTTGATCATCCGTGCCCTGGAGGAGGCCGTGCGGTTGAATCCTTTCAAGGCCGAATATCACCTGCGGCTGGGGTGGGAATATAGCTATCTATGGCGATTGCTCGATTACCACCACAAATGGCTTTCTGCGGCCGATATATCCATAGACAGGGCTGCCTACTTTGCCGGTGAGAAAAACCCCTATCTGCATGTGCATTTGGGCAATTACTGGATACTACGCTCGAAGACAATTAACCCTGCTAACCCGGGATGGGAGACCGCCTGGGCCAAGGCCCGCTGGCATTATAAGAAAGCTCAGGAAATTGATGGGAGTAAAAAAATGTTGAAAATAATCACTCAATATATCTGGAATTATTATCCTGACAAGGACATTGTTTTGGAAGCCATACATGACAGATTCCTTGAACAAGCCGAAAAGCTTTTGGAGCATTGAAACGATCGAATATTTGCTCGTTTTGCCTCAATAGTTTCCCTCGAACGAAAAAATAACCTTTACCGATTTCAGCTCAAATCCACAGATTACGCAGATTGACGCAGATTTAACAAATGGGTGATGAAAGGACATACAAAATAATAGGCGCAGCGATTGAAGTTCATAAGGAGCTGGGGTGTGGGTTCTTAGAAGCGGTATATCAGTAGGCGTTAGAGAGGGAGTTCACTAGCCAGGAGATACCATTCAAATCTCAGCCTGTTGTTAAAATATCATACAAAGGAAAGCCCCTCAGCAAAGCCTATCAACCTGATTTTATCTGTTATGACGAAGTAATCGTTGAAATAAAAGCTATCTCTAATTTGACGGGATTAGAAGAGTCTCAGATTATCAATTATCTAAAAGCTACAGGATTAAAGGTAGGTCTATTGTTTAATTTTGGTTCGAAATCTCTCGAGCACAAAAGGTTAGTATATAATCTGCGGGAATCTGCGTAATCTGCGGACGGATTTCTGCTCAAGGCTTGTCCGCCGGTAGTGTGGCGGGCTGTTTTCGGTAAAAATATTGCACTCCTTTTCAGGCATTTTATTTGGCAGACAGAATGCATTGTGAGTAAGGACATGGGATCTTCCATTTTGACAAATGCGTTTCTGGGCTCCCTGCCATTGTAAGCTCGCCCGCCAGCCAAGCAAGGCGAGCCGGCCTGGGGCACGAGCAGACAGGCCACCACGGTTAAATAATTGTAGATCTAACAGGGCGGGGTGAACAGGAGGCAGTAAAATATTCCTTTATATGAGGATCTATTTAAACTGCCCTATCTCGGATTCCTTTAATGATTAACATCCTTGCATAAGTTGTAGGTAAGAGGCCTTCTCTATCAGCAAGTTCTTTTAACTTCTTTATAATTTTAGGGTCAAGACGCAAAGAGATGACCTCCTTTTTGGGTCGAACAAAAACAACATCTTTAGCCACTTCAAAATCGTCCAGGTAATCCGTAGAGTCATGGGTGTCCCAGAACTCTCTTTCCTCTTTTAAACTCTTAAATGTTGGTACTTTCATTTTTTTCTCTTTCTGTAAAATTGTTTCTCATTTCTTGTCATATCCCTGGCTGTAACTATTTTGGTCTTTCTATATTTGGAAGCCCACACTACTAATAAAAATCGACCTGCGTGAGTTTTACCATAAGCAAGATATTTGCCTTCTTTTCCTCGCATAATGATTGGGAGATCTGTATCATTGAAGAGGACTTCCTCAACTTCTTCTGGTGTAACGGAGTGGTTGGATATATGATCAACAGTTTCTTGATCCCATGAGATTCTTTCTATTTTCATTCTATGCTCAATACATTAACAATGTAATACATTTTTAAAAAATATATAAATATTTGTCAAGCAAATTATTAAAAGCCAGGAAGCAACATTTGAAAAACCTGAGAGGGAGGGAGAAAAGGTCGTTACAAATAGAATTCCCTGGTTCAATTTTTACCGATTTCTGCTCAAGGCTTGTCCGCCGGTAGTGTGGCGGGCTGATTTGGGTAAGTTTTTAGTCCATTTCCCCAGTTCTTCAACATCCTCAAGGGCAAGATGAGTGCTGTGGGGCCCCGGGCCGAGCGCCCGGAATTTGTGCAGCAACTGGAACGGGACTGGGGTCTTGTCAAGCAGGGCTACGGCGCCTCAAAAGAAGATGCACGGGTCAAACTCCAAGAGATAGTGCCAGAATACACAGCGCAGTTGTAGAAGATCGTTTAATGTATGTCTAATAAATCTAGCCGGATGTCAGGTGGTGATTGGATGAGAGGGAACCTTAAGTACATTTCGTCACTGGTTCACAGGACTCCAAAAAGTAAAAATACTAAGCCCTTATTAAAAGCCGATCTACATACACATCCATACATAAATGATGTTGCATCCTTGGATCATACCTTAAGCGTTCTGCATAAAAATAACATATCAATCTTAGCGAACGTTGTCCATGGTTCGGGGAATCAGAAAGAGTTTGATTTTTGGCATGTGAAGGAGCTCTTAAAGGATTCCATGAGAGGTTATGAGATTGAAGATTTAGACACAGTGGTAAATATCTATAACTTCGGTTTTAAAATTGTGATAACGGGCGGGTATGAGGATTACTGTGAAGTGGAAGGAGTAAAAGGTCGATTAGATATAGTTGTGATTTCATCTGAAAAGGGTTTCAAAAAGCACATGCATAAGGAAAATAGATTTCAAGAAAAGATTAAAATTGCACGTGATTATGGAGGAATTGTTGTATCTGCTCATCCATACGCCTTGTGGGATCCTTATGGACCAATGGGATTTTTCAAATTTAGATTAGCTAGTCCTGAAGAACGGAAGATAATTCGCCAAGTCGTGTTCCAACAGGTAAATTGTGTTGATATCGTGGCAACAAACGTTGCTTGGATGGTTATAAGCAATGATTTGGTTAGGGAGGAATATCCTTATAGTCCCTTATGCTCGTCCAATGCGCATTCTATAAACAGAACGATAAGAAATGAAATAGGGAAATCAGGATGTATTTTCCCCGACTTTGATTTTTCATCAGGCGTTGAGTTTAGAGAAAAATTAAGGGACCATATCAAAGATGGTAACTTTGAAACATATCTTAAGTACCTGGGTCCTTTAAAATTTATTAGGAGCATAGCTCTTTCTAAACCTTCTGATGCTTTAGCATGAATATTCAGCGGAGGGTCAGGGTCGCATGAATACGACAGAGGGGACGGCTCTATTTTTCTTACCACCCCACGCCGCAAGTTGCGCTATGTTCTCCTCTATATCCGCAAACAGTCCTTCTCGCTCGACCTTCGCCTGATTGTCCTCTCCTTCTGGATCAGCTTCAGAGGGAAGTGGGAAACCCGGGGCAAAAAGGCATGAATTTAGACACATTGACAATAACCTCTCTGATCTATATATTGGTAAGTGACCTCAAGCGTTTGATAGTTATTTCGCAAGGGGTTGTAATAGGTGAGATAAGCTTAAGCTACCTGATTACAACAAATTCACTAAAATGTGTATAAAGGGCGGTGATGAGGATGAATGATATTAAGTTGGTTTCAAACCATAAACGCCAATTAAAGCCACTGGTGGAAGCAGCCCTGGCCAATGAATTACGACTGCTGGAAGCAGGAATACGACAAGCAGAGGAAAGAATCCACAAGTTTGAGAAGAAATATAAAATGATCACCCAGGAATTTATCTCTCGTTACGAAAGCGATGAAATGGAAGAGACTATGGATTTTGCCGAATGGATTGGCGAGTCCAGGGTGTTAGAACGGTTGCGGGAGAAGGCAGAGACCCTAAGGGATATCCGGTTTGCGAATTGAAGACTATTTCCGGCTGACACAGAAAATTGTTGAATCATGTCTTGTTGTTCAATTGTCAAACATTACGTATGAAAAACGGGGTACACATGAAGGCTTCATTCGAGGTAGGCTTACCTTCGTGGATAGCTCCACTCTGTATTGGCGTGAATTTATTGACGTTGAAATAACAGAAGATCGTTTAATGTATTTCTACCAATACATGGATTCCTCCAACAAGATGCTCTTTCGTTATGACAATACCGGTCACCATAAAAAATTAGGCCTATCTACTTATCCCCACCATAAGCATGAAGGAAGTGAAGACAATGTTGTTCCCTGTACAGCCCCCGATTTAGCCACCATCCTTCAAGAAATTGAATCGCTTGTCCAATTGACCTGAAGGTTATTACTACCATTTGGAAGCTATAAATCTCCGTTAATTCCCAGGAGAGGGTCTTTCGTTTTTATAAGTTTCGCACCATAATGGGGGACGTACATAAGATTATAAGTTCAGAGCAAAAGTAAAATATGAAAATGAG
>CAYTDY010000141.1:0-6456 GCA_964436665.1 uncultured Desulfobacteraceae bacterium | reverse complement strand
TTTCTCCAAAATTGAGGACTATTACCCTATCAGCGATCCTGAAAAGCTCCTTCAGCCGGTGCTCAATCATAATGATTGTCATCCCCCCATGACGCAGCTTTTCAATTATAGGCACAATACTGGCCACTTCAGCCAGACTCAGGCCTGAGAAAAGCTCATCTAAGATCAGGAGATCGGGTTGCAGGGCAATCCCTTTTGCCAATTCCAGTCTCTTAAGGTATCCCTGAGGAAGAACACCGGCTATCTTATATGCGACAAAAGAATCTCTCTCAAATCCTACCTCTTCCAAGAGATCTAAGGCCATAGCGTCCCGGTCGCCGTATTTCCCACCTGTCATCCGTTTGACCCTGGGAGAATATAGCGGGATGATCATGTTTTTAAAGGCAGGGAGCTGGTAAAAGGGCCTGACCATCTGAAAAGTCCTGGCAATACCAAGCCTGACTATCTTATATGGGGGCCAGCCAGTTATATCTTGGCCCCTATAGAGAACCTCTCCATCTGTTGGTTTTACAAAACCGGTTATAAGATTAACAACCGTTGTCTTTCCAGAGCCATTAGGCCCAATAAAACCCAAGAGTTCTCCTTGCATAAGTTCAAAACTAAAAGCATTCACTGCCCGCACACCACCAAAATATTTGGAGATTTTAGACACCTTGAGCAAAGGAGACGTACTCATTTTTCCACCTCGACCCATCTTTCAAATTGATGATATTTCCTCTGAATATAGTGAAAAATGCCTTCAGGTAATGCAACGATAAATACTACAAGAAATAATCCATATAATACTATCCTGAGTCCACCAAGTCCCCTTAAAACCTCTGAAAGGGGTACAAGAAGGAAGGCCCCAAACATAGGTCCGGCAAATGTTCCTGCACCACCCACTATAGCAGCTGCAATGGGAAGTATAGAATAATCAAGGGCAAAAACAGGCATTCCAACAAACATATAGACATGGGTCATAAAGGCGCCGGCAAAGGCCCCAACAGAGCCGGCAATAAATAATGCCTGGGCCTTGAACCAGTAAATGTTGATCCCTGCGTTCATAACAGATCGATCATTATCGTTTATACCCTTTAAAACCAGACCAAAATCTGAACCCATAAGGCGTCTGAATCCAAAAAAGGCAGCTAAAAGGGCGACAATAATGATATACAGTTCCAGCCATCTCGATGGAAGAGGGGTTAGACCGCTTATCCCCTCTGTTCCCCCAAAGATCCTTGTAGCCTCAATTACCCTAACCAGCATAACGGGTAATATCAAAGTAACCATGGCAAAGTAGATTCCCCGCAATCTTAAAACGGGAAGAAGAAGCACAGTACAGAAAATGCCGCCAAAAATAGTAGCCATAGGGATAGTTAGAAACGGAGACAAGCCCCAGTAATGATTCATAATACCGGCTAAATAGGCACCCATCCCGAAAAAGAGTGCCTGTCCTAAGGATACCATACCGCTTTGAGCCAAAAGATCCCAACTGATGGCCAAAAGGGCAATTACGGATACAGAGAGCAAAACCTTTTGCCAATAAAGACTCAACAGAAATGACAATACAATTAAACCTACTATCGGTAATAGTCTTGGGGAGGATAGGTAGAGCATCTCTCTCCAGGAGCAAAGGGCAAATATATCCTCCGATCTTACCTTGATGCCTCTATCTATCCTCTCTTTACGTTTTTTCATAAAAGTAAAATAAGGACGCAGATTACGCAGAAAAATATTTATACAAACAACAAAATGTCATATATTTAATTTCCGATTCAGGCTCAAAATTGATAAATCCAAAATCTAAAATCAAAAATCCTTCAGATCCTTTCCTCCAGTTCCTTCTGTTCTCCGTAGAGACCTGAGGGTTTGATAGATAGTATGGCTAATATAGCTACTAATGGAACTACCATTACCCAATGGCTCTCCAGGTATGTCGCTGTAAATGTTTGTGCGTACCCAAGCAGGAAAGAGGCGATTACCACGCCCCCGGTGGAGCCTAAACCGCCAACAATACATACAGCTAAGGCATTTATAAGGACTTCATAACCATGGTCCACCGTTATAGTGCCCAAGGGCAAAATAACAATGGCTGCTATTGCTGCACAAGCTGCCCCAAAGGAAACACTCAGGGTACCTACCCGGTCAGAGTTGATGCCCAGACTCAATGCTGTCCTTTCATCCTGGGCGATACCTCTGAAGCGAAGACCTGTCTTTGTATAGTGGGTAAAGAACCAGAGAAAAATTGCCAGGGCAATACCTATAATCACGATAAATATTCTCTGCATGTCAATAGTGACCTGTCCGATATCTATGCTGTAATCTATAAAAACCGGCAGGGTATATTCAAAACCAATAAAACCAAGATATTTAAATAATTCCAGGATGGACAGCCCAATGCCAAATGTAGCTATTACCTCGGATAACACCATGCCCCTGATTCTTAACAAGACAAAACGATACATCAGGGCCCCGGCAATGGCTGTTAATAGAATCGAAAAGGGGGCGGCAAGGATATAGGGAAGGCCAACTGAATTGAATAATAACCAGCTTAAAAATCCGGCGAGTATGTACAGGGCGCCATATGCAAAATTTGCAACCCCGCTTATTCCAAAGGTTAGGCTAAATCCAAGAGCCACCAAGGCCAATATTATACTATTGACAAAACCGTATATTAAAGTGCCAAGTAACACAGATAAATTAAGGAATTGCGAATTGTGAATTGAGGAATTCTTTCATCCATGAATCCCTCAATTCGCAAATTCTATTTAACTTTCTTTACCCAAGGGGGCAGCACTATCTCACCCTCAGCCAAGCTCTTTGGGTAAACTATCTTTCTTTTTCCATCTTCCGTCCACTGGAAGAAACATGCAGTTGCTGTCTGGCCTGGATTGGTGCCATAGATTACCTGGTGTCCTTCATCAAACTTGATCCGACCCATGACCCCCATCTTATCAGTCTTCTCTATAGCTGCCACAATAGCATCTGGGGCAAGTGAGCCTGCCCTTTCAATAGCCTCTTTCAAGATGTAAACAGATTCATATGAAGGCGCGGGACCGTGTCCGGACTGAACTGCTTTTCCGTATCTTTTCTTGTAGGAATCATAGAATCTCTTGGCCGGGGCGTAGTATTCTGAAGGGATGTTTCCAATCTCAAAAATTGCATTCATAAGTCCGCCGATCTTTTTATCAAAGGTCTTCCATGCCACCTCTCCAGCCATAGGAGATATAAACCCGGCGATTAATGCCGGGACCTTCATGCTCTTCCACTGCTTGACCAGGACCCCGCTTTCAGGCATATCAAAACAGGTAAACAGGACACCGGCACCCTTTCCCTTGGCCTTCATCAACGCTGAAGAGAAATCGGATGATCCTGTAGGATACTGGTCATGACCTAAAACTTCCCAACCGGTTTTCAGGAAAAATCTGTTCTTCATGGCATTAGCAGTGCCCCGGGCCCAGAGTATATCCTGGTTCATCAGGTAAACCTTATTGAAGCCAAATTGATTTTTCAGAGATGCCATTGTTCCCCCTAAAAGTTTGGCCCAGTAAATTACATTAAGGGAAACTCTGAAGACATACTTGTACTTTTCAGGATCCTTCTTAATCTTGGCCTCAGAGCCAGGGGTCATAGCAATAGTGCCTAACATGGGCATCTTGTACTTGGCAATAATATCCATACCAGCCAACAATGCCTCAGAGCGAAAAGGACCAACCACAATGGCGACAGGCTTCTTTTCCAGGATGATCTTTTCGATGCCCAAAAGGGCCTCAGGTACAGGTACACCTGGCGCTGCATCGCGGATATCAATGGATTCTACCTTAAAGGGCCTTTTCGTGGACCCCACCATAACGCCGCCATTAGCGTTGATCTCATCTACTGCCATCTCAACAGCTTTAAGGGACTCTTTGCCTTCAAGAAATCCTATAGAAGTAGGTACCCCAATAACTATAGGTTTAGCAGCTAAGGCAAAACTGCCTGGAAAGGCAAGAAAAAGGACAAGAAAAAGTAATAAGGTTGACAATAAAAGATTCTTTTTCATAACCATCCTCCTCTTTTAAATTAAAGATTTAAAACATTAACTTGATTTTTTATCAAAACATTTCCCTTTAGTCAATTAAATCGGATTAATCTTTATATAATATTGACATTTAAAATATTTATGGTTAAATTCCAAATCTTAAAAATTACAGAAAATTTTTTACATCAATAAAGGTTATAGGAATGGCAAGATGGGACAAAGAAAAAGGTGTATTGATACATGAACCTGAGAAGTTCTGGAAATATGAGCTTAAAGATTTAGATGAACCCACTCTATATAGAAATGTCTTCCCCTATACAGAGGTTTCCAGGATAGATTTTGACCATAAGATACTCCCTATATCACCAGCGGATAGGATGTTTATTACTGATACTACATTCAGGGATGGTCAGCAGTCACGCCCACCTTATACTAGCAAACAGATTTTGGATTTGTATGATTTTCTTCATAAATTAGGGGGATCTAAAGGAATTATCAGGCAATGCGAATTTTTCCTCTATAAAGACAAAGAGGCAGTGGAGCTTTGTAAAGAGAGAGGATATAGATATCCAGAAATTACTGGCTGGATCCGGGCTAATAGTAAGGATCTCAAACTCTTGAAGGATATGGGTCTTAGAGAGACAGGGGTTTTAACCTCGGTTTCTGATTACCATATCTTTTATAAGTTTAGAAAGACCAGAAGAAAGATTATGGAAGAATATCTTGCAATAGTAAAGAGTGCTCTAAATATGGGGATTGTTCCAAGGTGTCATTTTGAGGATATCACAAGGGCAGATATCTATGGATTTGTTGTCCCCTTTGCCTCTGAGCTAATGAGCCTCAGGGAAGAGAGCAAGATTGATATCAAAATCAGACTATGTGACACCCTTGGCTTTGGTGTAACATATCCAGGTTCGGCTTTACCAAGGAGTGTTCCGAAACTGGTAAGGGTTTTGATAGAGGAGGCAGGTGTACCTGGAAAGCTATTAGAGTGGCATGGTCACAACGATTTTCATAAGGCATTAATTAATGCTTCAACAGCCTGGCTTTATGGCTGCCAGAGCGCTAATGGGAGCCTCTTAGGTTTTGGGGAGAGAACAGGGAATACACCTATTGAGGGCCTAATTATGGAATATATAAATCTGAGGGGTAATACTGATGGGATTGATACAACTGTTATTAGCAATATAGCCAATTACTTAGAAAAAGAATTAAATTTCAATATTCCTGAACATTACCCTTTTGTAGGAGCAGACTTTAATGCTACAAGTGCGGGGATTCATGCAGACGGTTTAATGAAGAACGCGGAAATATACAATATATTTGATACAGAGAAAATCCTTAAAAAACCAATAGTTGTTTCTATTACGGATAAATCAGGTATAGCTGGTATTACCCACTGGATTTACAATCACTGCGATATGCCAAAAGGCCTTAAAATCTCAAAGAGGCATCCCGGTGTGGTTAAGATAGGTAAAAAGATCCAGGAGGATTACAATAATGGTAGGGTAACTGTGATTTCAAACAAAGAGATGAGTCGTTATTGTAAGAAATTTATCCCTGAATTATTTATGTCCAGGTTTGATGAACTTAAAAATAGGGCCTCTGAAATGGTTATCCATCTCTTGGAAGATTTAATCGAAAATGAAGATATCTCCTCCATGGATCCAGCTAAACAAGAGGCGATTATGCAGAAGCTCTTAGATGAGAATCCATTTATACAATTCATGTATATAACTGATATCAGCGGTAAAAAAACAACAAGAAATATCTGTAGTATTGTTGATAAGGCTAAATTTGAGAGATTTAAATTAAACGATGATTTTTCAAATAGAAAGTGGTTTATAGGTCCAATGAAAGATGGTAACATTCATGTGACCGATTTTTATACATCCATTATAACAGGGGCCCTATGCATTACAGTCTCAGGGCCAATAAGGGATAAAAATGATGAAATAGTTGGAATTCTTGGAATAGACATTAAATTTGAAGACCTGGCAAAAATGGAGGAGGAGGAAAATGAGAGCTAAGACGGGTAAAACAATTTTTACACTTTTTTTTATCTTATCTTTAACCCTTGGTACATCCTTTATTTCATTAGGTTTGGCAAAAGAGGACAAGGAAAAAAAAGATAAAAGACCAGAAAGGGGAATATCTATGACCTTTGAATATCCAGAGGTCATAATTAATAAGGGAGATGATGTAACAGTAGACATCTTTGTGAAAAACAAGGGTAAAAGGGATGAGAATGTGTACTTTACAATCTCTTCAGTTCCCCCTGGATGGAAGGCTAAGATTAAAACATACAGCTTTTCTATAATGTCTGTCCATGTCCCTGAGGATGAAGTCAAAAACGTTCAATTTTTTGCCGAACCAGAAAAAGATACCAAACCGGGAAAGTATAAATTTAAGGTAGTTGGAAAGACAGAGGATGGGAAACTCAAGGTATCCCATCA
>CAYTDY010000140.1:0-6478 GCA_964436665.1 uncultured Desulfobacteraceae bacterium | reverse complement strand
AAAAAGACATACACGTGCTCCTTGACTGGCAGGAGTAAAAAAAGACATCTCCATGCTCATTCACCAGGTAATTTCAAAGAGCTAAAATGTTCCGAGAAATTAAGCAAGTAACACCTACAAATATATTTAGGTTTTTTAAAAACTAATAACAGCATTGAAAAAAATATCTTATTGATTAAATAAGTCCTGTCAAATATTGGTTCAAATAATAGCCATAATTTGGAAATTGTCTCTTCGAGAATTTAATATCATCTCCCCCTTCGACAAGTTATTCTATGGGGCAGGTTCCGATAAGAAAGGTGCATGAAGAATAGCAAGAACTATGGAAAGTAAAAGTCTATTGAAAATTAAAATGGAGGCCACAAAACATATTAACTCCCATAGCCCCCGTAATTAAATCTGTTTTCATCAAGGCAATCTTCTAAAATTCTCAATATTCCTTTAATCTTACTTTTGCCGTGGTAAAGGGTAAAAGTGCAATGTTTCTGGCCCTTTTTATAGCTAATGCCAAGATTCTTTGATGTTTGGCGCAGTTACCAGAAATTCTCCGAGGTATAATCTTTCCTCTTTCGGTAGTGAAAACCGCTAGAGTCTTTGCGTCTTTGTAATCGATCTTTAGGCTTGGATCAGCACAAAAGCGGCACATCTTGTGCTTAATAAAGACCCTTTTTCTTTTCTCATTAAAGGCCATTATTCTTCCTCAATTGATCCATTATGATTCTCTTCCTTTTTATCTTCCTTATCTTCCATTTTCTGCTCTTTACTTAATAAATCGTCAGGATCAACATCTTCATCTATTTTGACGGTTAAATATTTCAGGATCCGGTCATCTAATTTTAGATTCCTCTCTAACTCTTTTACTATCTCTGGAAGAGCACAAAAATCTAATATGACATATGAGCCTTTATCAAACCCCTTGACCTCGTATGCCAATTTCCTCTTCCCCCACTCATTAACCTTTACAATATAACCTTTTAGTTTTTTGACTAGATCCGAAAACCTGGCAACTACCTCCTTTAAAGAGTCAGCATCAAGATTAGGATTTACGATATAAATTGTCTCGTAATGTTTCATTTAATTTGGTATTTTCATTTAATATTTTAAAATATATATATTTCTATCCTCGTTATCAAAAATTGTCAACTCATTTTTTGAGAGTTTATTTTTCTTTATCATCCTTTTTCTCGAGATTGAAATCAATAGTTCATGATAGTATAATAAATAGATAAATAATAGACGAAAGATTTATGAATCATGATTAATTATTTCAAAATTAACTTTAAGATAAGTACTCATCCAATAAGCAATCATATAAACTATAAGATCTTAATCCCTCTCCTTCTCACCCTATTGCTTCTCTTTCTTAGTAACTGCGCAGAAAAAGGTACAATGGAAAAGATTAATAAATCAGGGGAACTACTTATTTTAACAAGAAATAATGCTCACTGCTATTATATTTATCAAAACAAAAAGATGGGATTCGAATATGATCTGGCCAAGGCCTTTGCTGACTATCTGGGTGTTAAATTAAAGATACGGTTAACTGAATGGGAAAGTCTGATCAAGGAAGTCTCAGAAGGAAAAGGAGATATTATCGCTGCAAACATGACAGTAACACCATCGAGGCAAGATTTGGTTGATTTTTCAGATGAATATCTATCTATTCAGCAGAGGATCATCATCCATAAAGAAAACACTGAGATTGAGGAGATTAAAGACCTACAAGGGAAAACCATACACCTGCGACGGGGGACCTCATACCAAGAACGTTTAAATGAGCTAAATGAAGAGGGCTTTGAGATAGATATCAAAGAATACGATGATATTCCTACAGAGGAACTGATACGAAAGGTAGCCAAAAAAGAGATCGAGATAACCGTAGCCGACTCAAACATAGCCCTCTTAAACCGCCGTTACTATCCGGTTATTCAAATCGCCTTTCCCATAGAAGAGGCTCAGTCACTTGCATGGGCGGTAAAAAGAGGAGAAAAGGTCCTTTTAAGCAAGATAAATCATTTTTTTCAAACGATAAAATCAGATGGTACCTTCGCCAAGATCTATGAAAGATATTATGCTGGGGTAGAAATATTTGATTATCTCGATCTGAAAAAATTCCACAAAAGAATTGAGACCAGGCTCCCCAGGTACAAAACCACCATTAAAGAAGCAGCTGAAAAATATGGTTTTGACTGGAGATTGATTGCTGCAATGATCTATCAGGAATCACACTTCGATAAAAATGCAAGAAGTTATACAGGCGTAAGGGGAATCATGCAACTTACCCTACCTACCGCAAAAGAGATGGGGATCAGCAACAGGCTGAACCCTAAAGAGAGCATTATGGCTGGAGTGAAATACTTAAGAAAGCTTTACCAAAAATACGAAAAAGCCGAAGGCAGAGACAGGTTACTCATTACCCTTGCCAGTTACAATGTCGGTCATGAACATATAGTGGATGCCCAAAAATTATCATCAGAGATGGGTCTCGACCCCTATAACTGGTCATCCTTAGAAAATACCTTACCACTGCTGCGTTTCAAAAAATATTACAAAAAAGCTAAAAATGGCTACTGCCGGGGAACAGAACCAGTTCGGTATGTAAATGGAATTTTAACGTATTATGACATTCTTAAAAGGAAGGCTATTGAATCCTGAACGCTACTAACTCTTTGAAAGTCAATTTAAAGGCAAAAGCCCTTACTCATTTGGAAAACGGGAGAGATCTTCCTTTAAACCAAAGATTATAAATGTATCCCCCTCTTTTATAATAGTAGAAGGTTTGGGGAGCAGATAAGAGACCTTATCTTTTCTCTCTTCAACCTTCCTTTTGATGGTTAAGACTGTGGCTCCAAAATGTTCCCGGAGTTTTAACTCTTCCAAACTCTTGCCCACAAAAATCCTTGGGGTAGTAACCTCCAATATGAGAAACCCTCCCACCAAAGCCAACCGTTGCGAGTGCATCTTTTGTTGGAGACGAAGAGAAGTTGCTAAGCCAGAAGCCATATCTAATTTAAAGATCTCCCGGTTGTAATTCTTTATTACATCATTTCTCCATATTGTACCGACCAACTCTCCCTTATTAACTACAGGAATCTCGCTGAGATCAAACTTCCCAAAGAGCCGCATAACCATATCAAGGGATTCCTCAGTATTCACAACTGCTACATTGTGGTTCATAAGATCTGAGGCAATTACCACATCACAAACAGTATCATAATCCTTCAGGATAGGTCGTAAATTCTCAAGCGAAATATGACCAATGATTCTGTTATCATTTCCAACCACAAAAAAGTGGGAATGAGAACTTGCTATCATCCTCGTTGCGAGCTCTGTCAAGGGTGCCGAAGGAGATACCAGCTCAATCTCAGAAAGCATCACCTGGGAAACCTTTAGGCGTTTAAGAACATTGAGCTCCTTTCCTCCATAAATATTCACTCCCCTTCGGATCAATTTGAGGGTATATATCGACTCTCTGGAAAGACGGTCTGAGATCACCAGACCTATAATGCAAGCAAACATTAAAGGGAGGATAATGCGGTAGTTGGCAGTCATCTCAAAGATGATGAGCATGGCGGTAATAGGGGCCCTTGTGGTACCAGCAACAACTGCACCCATGCCTACTAAGGCGTATGCACCGGGAGATGCAGTAGTATATGGGAAAAGGGCATGTACAATTTGGCCAAAGATCCCTCCTAACACTGCACCCATAAAGATAGACGGTGCAAATATCCCCCCGGAACCACCTGAACCGATGGTAATGCTAGTGGCCAGTATCTTGGCAATCAGGAGACCTATAAGCATAATCCCTAACATCTCGCCTCGTAAAATCTGGGTAACTGACTCATATCCTACCCCGAAGATTTGGGGGAAAATGATACCGATGCATCCGATAATAGACCCTCCAATAGCGGGTTTAACAAACTCAGGTATTTTTTTCCATCTCTCAAAGAAATCCTCAACACTGTAAAGAACACGGATAAAGGTGTAGGCAACAATCCCAGCTAAGACTCCCAATATTATATACAAGAACAACTCGTTGTAATTCAAAAGATCATAGGGAGGGATCTCAAAGGCAGGAAAGTTTCCCAAGTAGTGCCTTGATAGGGCGGTGGCAACTACCGAGGAAACGACAATGGGAATAAACTGGGAAGCAGCAAATTCACTTAGTATAATCTCTAAGGAGAAAAGAGCACCGGCCATAGGAGCATTAAAGGTAGCAGCAATACCTGCCGCAGCACCACAAGCCACTAAAATCCGTAGGCGTGCCCCTGATATTTTTACAAACCTGCCAATGGCCGAACCCATGGCAGAGCCAATCTGCACTATGGGGCCTTCACGGCCCACAGAGCCACCAGAACCAATACAAATAGCAGAGGCAAAGGCCTTGGCAAAGACTACGCGGATTCTCATCAGGCCATCTTTTAAAGCTATAGCCTCCATTACTTCGGGCACACCATGTCCCTTGGCCTCATGGGCAAAGAAATAGACAATGATCCCTACCAAAAGGCCACCTATTGTAGGGATTAAGATCTTTATCCAGAAAGGTGTTGCCAGGGCCATTAACAGCAGATCCTTGCTCTCAATTCCGGTTACATTCCCCCACCCAGATTGAGCTATAACAGTAATCAGCTTTCGAAACCCAATTGCCCCATATCCTCCCACTGCCCCCACAATCCCTCCCATTACGATCATAAAAAGTTGCTCACGACGGGTGAAGGCAAGTGTAGTTTTGCTTAAACCTTGTCGAATCTTTAAGAAAAGATTCCCTTCCATTTCATACCTTTATGAGTTGTAAAGATTGTGGATAGTAATCGATTTAAGTCCGCCGCAGGCAGACCTGCGGCGGATAAGGGATACTATTAAAAAATTAAGAAAAGGAGTATGATTAGGCGTCTATCTATCAAAAAGGGTACATTGCAAAAAAATTATTTCTTTGAATCATAAAATCAAAAAAATAGCACAATGAATACCTTTTCAGTGACATGTGGGTTGCTTTAAATTACCAATAAAATAGCAGCAAAGCTTCATTTCTTTTCTTTTTTTAGAACCACATACTTTGTGTGCCCTCTATGTCTTATGAACATCAGGATCTGTTTCTTTGAAGCTGATTCTCGCATTATCCTTTTATAATCATCCATGTTTTCAACTGGCTCATCTTCTATCTCCTGAACCAGATCACCCCTTTGCAATCCTGCCTCTGAGGCTGGGCTATCTTTCCTTGTGCCTGAGATCACAACTCCCTTCTCGCCCTTTAAAGATAATGATTCTGCAAGTTCAGGTGTAAGTTTCTGTACAGATAATCCAAAACTTTCTTCAATCTCGGGAGTAGTGGTAGCTGCTATTCTGGTCTCTTCTTTTAATTCTCCTATATTGACTGTTAGTCTTTTTTCTTTTCCCTTCCTGATTATGATTATCTCTACCTTTTTACCTACCGGTGTTTCTGCAACCATAGATGGCAGGCTTTTCATCGCCTTGACTTTTTTATCATCAAAGTTGATTATTACATCCCCCCTCTTGAGGCCTCCATTATCAGCAGGACTGTCCTTAGTGACCTCCCCTATCAGGGCTCCTTCTTCCGTTTTAAGACCGAATTTTTCCTTAATCTCTTGTGTAACTACTTGAATGCTCACACCGAGCCAACCCCTTATAACCTTTCCTCTCTCTTTCAGCTGGGGCATAACGGATTTCGCCATGTTAATCGGTATAGCAAAGCCTATACCTACGTTTCCCCCACTTGGGGCAACTATTGCCGTATTTATACCGATAACCTCTCCATCAAGATTGAAGAGAGGTCCACCTGAATTTCCAGGGTTTATTGAGGCATCTGTTTGAATAAAATTATCATATGGTCCTGCACCTATTACCCGTCCCTTTGCGCTTACAATGCCTGCGGTTACAGTACTTCCGAGACCAAAAGGATTTCCAATAGCCACAACCCAATCACCTACCATCAGCTTATCTGAATCTCCGAGTCTGGCAGCTGGGATAGTGTTTTCTGTCTTGATCTTTATCAGGGCAAGATCGGTCTTCGGATCTCTACCAATGATCTGTGCCTCGTATTTCTTTTTATCAGAAAGTGTGACCAGGATTTCATCTGCATCCGCGACTACATGGTTATTGGTCAAGATGTAGCCGTCTCCGCTCACAACAACACCTGAACCGAGGCTTCTCTGCTTCATCTCCTGTTCAGGTCTTTGGCCAAAGAAGTGACGGAAAAACTCATCCCCAAAAAAATCCTTAAACTCCCTGCTCTGAAAGGGAGAAAGCCTCTGCATTGACTTAACTATTTTTGTCGTAGAAATATTCACAGCCACATGGGCCTGTTTAGCTGCTAACTCTGCAAAACTATCGGGGATGCCATTTTTTGCTATGGCATTCTGGCTAAGCCAGAAGGCTAAAAAAAAGACAATACCCAAGCCCAGCAAAATTGTTTTGCTTCGTTGAAAACGTTGATTTTTCATTATCATTTCACCTCCTT
>CAYTDY010000139.1:0-6530 GCA_964436665.1 uncultured Desulfobacteraceae bacterium | reverse complement strand
TCTTGCCAGCCCGCCCTGGCGCGACTTGTTTGGTATACGCTGTTGATCTTATAGTATTTCATGAACTGTCTATATTGCACCACATCCCGACAAATCATGTCTGGGCCAGGGCTAAAGTGCCTAAATTATGCCCGTTGTTGGTTTGAAACAAGTAACCAGTAACGAGTAACCAGTAACGAGAATGAAATTTGTTGACGAAGCTGAGATCACAGTAAAATCAGGTGATGGGGGTGCTGGTTGTATAAGTTTTAGAAGAGAAAGATTTATACCAAAAGGGGGACCTGATGGTGGGGATGGGGGAAAGGGTGGAAATGTTCTGGTCAAGGCCATCCGAAGGCTCCATTCCCTATACGATTTTAGTTCCAGGCGCTATTTCAAGGCCCAAAATGGCAGGTCTGGGAAAGGTAAAAACAGGTCAGGTAAAAAAGGCAGAAATATCGAAATCCTGGTCCCTGTCGGGACCATGGTAAAGGACAGGGAAACAGGAGAACTGCTGACTGACTTAGTTCATGATAACCAACAGATATTATTGGTGGAGGGTGGAGAAGGTGGCAAAGGTAATAAACACTTTGCTACCTCAACAAACAGGGCTCCCAGGTTTGCCCAAGAGGGTCAGAAGGGAGAAGAAAAAAGACTCAAACTGGAACTCAAACTTATCGCTGATGTAGGCATTATAGGTCTGCCCAATGCCGGCAAATCTACACTTTTATCCCGTCTTTCCGATGCACATCCACAGATAGCCGACTATCCGTTTACAACTCTTGCCCCCAATTTAGGGGTTCTTACTTTTGATGACAAACAACCCCTTACCATTGCTGACATTCCTGGCCTGGTAGAAGGCGCAAGCAATGGCAGGGGTTTAGGGCATAGATTTCTACAGCATATTGAGCGGACCGGGTTTCTTTTGCATATGCTGGATATATATCACCGAAGTTCTGGAGACATTCTCAAAGATTTTTTTATTGTACAAAGAGAATTAAAACTATCCCATCCATCCCTAATTAAAAAGGATCAGGTGATTGTGCTAAACAAGATTGACTTAAATCCTAACAATAATAAAGGTATCAAGGAAACTTGCCGTTCCTTTAATGACTTGGGTTACGAGTGTCTGGCAATCTCTGCCCTTACTGGAGAAGGATTAGAGGAACTCAAACAATTACTAAAGGATAAAGCTCTTACATGAATAAAATGCCTAAAATTAAGGGCTTCTTGATGCTGGATGCTGGATTCTGGATTCTGGATTGAGAGGTCATTATAAGTAATCAGTATCAAGTATCCAGTAACCAGAACAAATACCATAAACACAAAGAACACAATTTATGAAATATCCAAGAAAAGATTTACTCCGCTCTGTTAAAAGGGTAGTTATAAAGATTGGAAGTGGAGTGCTCACAATAAAAGAGGGCTTAAACCTGGATGTTATACTATCCTTAAGCAAAGATATCTGTCACCTTATGGAAAAAAGAGGACTGGAGATTATCCTTGTGTCTTCAGGTGCCATTGCCTCTGGCATAAAAAAGATGGGGCTTTCTCAAAGACCACAATCCATCTCCCAACAGCAGGCCCTTGCAGCAGTAGGTCAAAGCTCCTTAATGCTTGCTTATGAGGAAGCCTTCAAAAGATACGGCCGGAAGGTTGCCCAAATATTAGTTACAAGGGATGATCTCACCAATAGGAAAAGATATCTGAATACACGAAATACCCTTTTTACCCTTCTTAACTGGAAGACCATCCCCATCATCAATGAAAATGACACTGTTGTAGTAGATGAGATAAAATTTGGCGACAACGATAATCTCAGTGCTATGATGGCCAATCTCGCTGGTGCTAACCTTGTTATTAACCTGACCAATATAGATGGTCTTTTTGATGATGATCCTCGACGAAATAAAGATGCACATCTGATTTCTTTAGTCAAAAAGGTAATAGGCAGAATAGAAAAAACCGCAAGCTCCATTCCGGGTTCCTTAGGAAGGGGTGGTATGGAAAGTAAGGTTAAAGCAGCCAGGGATGTAGCCATATGTGGGATTCCTACTATTATTGCCAATGGTTTAAAAAGGAATATAATTAGCACGCTATTTGAGGGGAAGGAGGAAGGAACTCTCTTTTTGCCTCAACCAAGACCAATGCGAAGCCGCAAGCACTGGATTGCATTTACAAAATCACCAAAAGGAAGGATAATGGTAGACAGGGGCGCAGAAGATGCACTTGTAAAGAAGGGGAAAAGCCTGCTTCCCTCAGGTATAGTTGCTGTTTATGGAAAATTTAACATTGGAGATTCTGTAATTATAATCAATAGGGAGGAAAAAGGACTTGCAACTGGCCTTGTGAACTATCATTCAGCCGATGCGGAAAAGATTATGGGGCTTCAAACCAAAGAGATAGAAAAGACATTGGGATACAAACATTACGATGAGGTCGTTCATAAAGATAATCTTGTTCTCATGAATAAAACTTAGAGGTAAAAAAAGGCATGAACCTTAATAAAATGATAAAGACTATGGCAAAAGATGCCAAGCTTTCTGCCAGGCTTTTACGGGTTGCCAAAAGAGGTGAAAAGGATACTGCCTTAGAGTTCATGGCCGAGCAAATTCTTTCCAGGAAAGAAGAGATAATTAAGATAAATGCCAAGGATATCTCCTTAGCACGGAAAAAGGGACTAAATCCAGCGATGATAGATAGATTAACCCTTAATAAAAAAACAATTACCCATATGGTTGCCGGATTACGGGAAGTAGCTGCCCTTCCTGATCCAGTAGGAGAGGTAACAGGTATGTGGAAAAGACCAAATGGGTTACAGGTGGGACAAGTGCGGATCCCATTAGGGGTTATAGGCTTCATTTATGAGTCAAGGCCTAATGTAACAGTTGAAGCAGCCGCTCTTTGCCTCAAATCAGGCAATGCAGTTTTATTAAAAGGGGGATCTGAGGCCATAAATTCCAATCTAATATTAAATGAGATTTTGACAGAGGCCCTCAAAAAGGCCAATCTACCAGAAAAATCGATCCAGGTGATCCCATCTACTGAGCATGAGGCAGTTGGCATTCTTCTGGGTTTGGATGATTATGTGGATATAATTATTCCAAGGGGTGGTGAGGACCTTATCAGGTTTGTTGCAGAAAACTCAAGGATCCCGGTATTAAAACATTATAAGGGTGTCTGTCATGTCTATGTAGATGAATTTGCTGACCTGGAGATGGCTCGAAAGATATGTTTTAACGCCAAGGTTCAAAGGCCCGGGGTCTGCAATGCAATGGAAACCATGTTAGTGCATAAAAAAGTAGCCCCTTCCTTTCTACCAGATATGATAGATACGTTTAAAAAGGCAGGAGTTGAAATAAGGGCCTGTGAGGAATCGCTCAGGTTGATTTCTGGTCTGAAATTAGCCAAGGATAGCGATTGGCCAGCAGAATTTTTAGATCTTATCCTTGCGGTAAAGATTGTCAAGGATATGGATGAAGCCCTGGATCATATTGATAGATATGGCTCTAATCACACAGAGGCAATTGTTACAAAGGACTATGAGAGATCTAGAAAATTTCTGGAAAGAGTAGATGCCTCGGTTGTACTGGTAAATGCCTCTACCAGATTTAACGATGGATTCGAGCTTGGTTTAGGTGCAGAGATTGGGATCAGTACATCAAAGTTGCATGCGTATGGACCAATGGGTCTAAAGGAATTGACTACAACAAAATTCACTGTATTTGGATCTGGGCAGGTAAGGACGTGAAATTAGGTATCCTGGGAGGAACCTTCAATCCGATTCATTTAGGTCACCTGAGGGTGGCTGAGGAGATAGGTGAGGATTTAGGCCTTAAAAATGTCTATCTAATACCATCTGGCATGCCACCACATAAAAACCAGGATCCAATTGCTGATTTTTCCCATCGCCTGGAGATGGCAAGACTGGCAAGTAAAATTTCACCTATACTTGAGGTGTGGGATATTGAGGGGAAAAAGCCGGGTTTATCTTACTCCATTGAGACATTAAAATTATTTCATTCCTATTTTGGATCTAAGCTTGAACTATTTTTTATTATTGGGACAGATGCCTTTTTAGAGATAAAGACCTGGAAGGAATACCAGAACCTCTTTAGTTATGCCTCTTTTGTTGTTATTAATAGACCAGGGTATAATAAAGACAAGTTTTTTGCATTTCTGGACTCCCTTAATGTTGGATTTGTATGGAACCAGAAAAGAAAATGCTCTTGCCATCCATCAGGAAATATCTTACTTAAAAAAGATACGACATTGATGGATATATCAGCGAGTAAAATCAGGGAAATGGTATCAATGAAGAAATCTATTCGCTTTTTGGTCCCGGAGGTAGTGAGAGAATATATAGAAAAGGTAGGTCTGTACCTGATTAATGAATCCACTCGATAAGGCCCTTCTATGTGCTAACATCATCCTCGAAAGGAAGGCAACTGATCCTGTCCTATTTGAGGTTGGAAATTTAACCTCTATAACTGACTACTTCCTCATTGCCAGCGGTAACTCCAGCAGGCAGGTCCAGGCCATTGCCCAACATCTCGAGAGAAGAATGAAAGGGGAAGGCTTAATCCCTTTTGGCATAGAGGGTAAAAGGGATGGCCACTGGATCTTGTTAGACTATGGCGATGTTGTTATTCATCTCTTTTACCAGCCAGTAAGAGAATTCTATGACCTTGAAGGGTTATGGTTTGAAGCCCCAAGGGTGGAGATAGACAAGAAGGCTTTTAAAAATGAGAACTAAAAATTTCCTCATCCTTATTGCAGTCCTATTTATGATTTGTGCTTCCTTGGCAGACTCTCCGGCCGCATTTTTATCTCCACAAGAGGAAACTGAGCTCGGAAATAGGTTTCTTAAAACAATCAGGTCACATTATGAGTTTGCCGACTATCCTTATATAAATAACTATATCAACGATCTTGGTAAATATTTAGGTCGTCAAATAGAGGTACCTTATTTCCCCCTTAACTTTTACGTGATAAAAGAAAATACCATAAATGCATTCGCTGCACCTGGTGGTAATGTGTTTATCTTTTCAGGTCTGATTGGAATGATGGAAAATGTAGATGAGTTGGCTTCAGTGTTAGCACACGAACTTGGCCATGTAAGTGCCAGGCACCTTGCCTCAAGGATAGAAAGATCTAAGAAGATTGGGCTGGCAACAATAGCCGGTGTTTTAGCAGGAATTCTTGTTGGAGGTAAGGCAACAGGCGCGCTTATGGCCGGTTCAATGGCTACCGGAATTCAGGCCGAACTTGGATACAGCCGAGAGGATGAAAGGCAGGCTGATCAGTTAGGATATAAATACGCTCATGCGTTAGCTTTTAACCCTGAGGGAATGATAACCACATTAAAGAAGATTCAAAGGGAAAGATGGTATGGCGGACAAGAGGTACCACCTTACCTCCTTACTCATCCAGGAACACCAGAGAGGATGGCCAATATAGATGCAATGTTACAAGGATATAAGAACATGCCTGATCCTGAAAAGACAAAAAACTTCCGGCACTGCTTTCCTCTGTTTCGTACTATGGTTATAGCCCTGTATGGTGATAGGGAAGATACAACAATGGAATTCAAAAAAATACTTCTTACCGATCCTGAATCTACTTTGGCCCATTATGGTCTTGGACTCATCCTGGAAAGAGAGGGAAAGATAAATGAGGCCCTCGATCACTTCAAAATAGCATTAAGGGAAAAGGAAGATTCTATCCCTATTATGTTCTCCATGGGTAAGGCCTATCAGATGAACGGTCAATACAAAGAATCCGTATCTATCTTGAGGGAGGCACTTGAGCTATCCCCCAAAGATAAGGGGATATTGTATCTTTTGGCCCTATCTTTGCAGAATCTTGAACTATATCGCCAGGCCTCCAAGATTTATGAAAGATTGACCTTCCTTCCTCCAGTCAAAAACCGAGTTTATTATAATCTTGGTTTGGTCTACGGCCGGCAGGGTAAATTAGCCCTGGCTCACTATAATTTAGGGATATATTTTACCAAGCTAAGAAGGATAAAAAAGGCCATCTTCCATCTTGAAAAGGCGCGAGACTTAGCAGGCAGCAAACCAGTACTCTACCAAAAGATAGGTAAGGCCTTGAAGGGGCTTGTTAAGCGTTAATTGTTAATCGTTATTCGTTAATTGCTATTAGGGAAGGAATAACCAATAACAAATATTGACGCCATGGTACCAATGTCGTAAACCCTGTTAGGATGTTTGAAGAGGGCTTTAGACCCTGCCATATTGGAAATTTGCTATCTAACTGGGCATACTGAAACTTATTTTTTTCTTTCTAACAGGGTAAAGCATACACTGTTTTATGAAAGATCAAATATTAAAATATATAAGAAGGAGAAATGCATATGGCATTAATGACACCGGAACAGTTTGAGGAAAGCCTAAAGAATATTAAACCAAGGGTCTTTATGAATGGGAAAAGGGTTGAAAATATCCTTACCAATAAAAATACAAGAACAGTTGTGGAGGCCAACAAGGCAAGCTACGAATGGGCCCTTGATCCAAAATACAAGGATATTA
>CAYTDY010000138.1:0-6565 GCA_964436665.1 uncultured Desulfobacteraceae bacterium | reverse complement strand
ACAGAATTGCCATACTTCCAAATCTTCAAATGATTTTATCTTCCGTTCCATGTCCGGGATTCGTTATTGTGGATTCGGGAATCGTTATTCGAATTCCGATTTATCTTATCCGATTTCCGACTCCATAACCTGCATCCAGAAGGGTTTTTTCCTTGTTTGCCAGTTCAAGATCTGCCTCGACCATCATATCGATCAACTGATCAAATGTTACCCTCGGCTTCCATCCAAGTTTCTTTTTTGCCTTTGTGGAATCCCCCAGGAGAACGTCAACCTCTGTAGGCCTAAAATATTTCTGATCTATTGTAACGTATTCTTTATAATTAAGCTCCAGTTTTTGAAAAACCCTTTCCGCAAACTCTCGGACTGAATGGTTCTCCCCTGTGGCAATGACGTAATCATCGGGTTTATCCTGTTGCAGGATTAGCCACATAGCCTCCACAAAATCCCCGGCAAAACCCCAATCCCTTTTTGCTTCAAGATTTCCAAGATAAAGTTTATCCTGAAGCCCAATTTTAATCCTTGTGGCAGCACGGGTAATCTTGCGTGTAACAAATGTCTCACCCCTTCGGGGGGATTCATGATTAAAAAGGATGCCGTTGCTGGCAAAGAGATTGTACCCTTCACGATAATTCTTCACCAACCAGTAAGCGTAAACCTTGGCTGCAGAATATGGGCTTCGAGGCTCAAAAGGAGTTTGCTCATTCTGGGGCGCTGGTGCGCTGCCGAACATCTCACTGGATGATGCCTGGTAGAACTTCGTTTTCACTCCTGTCTTCCGAATCGCCTCCAGCAATCTCACTGTGCCAAGGCCCGTGACATCACCGGTGTATTCCGGCATATCAAAGCTTACCCGAACATGGGTCTGGGCCCCCAGGTGATAGATCTCATCAGGCTGGATGTTGTAGATCAAGTCTGCCATCTGACCGGATACCGAAAGGTCTCCATAGTGCAGGTGGAGTTTAATGTCCGGGATATGAGGATCCTGATATATGTGATCAATACGATCAGTATTGAATGTACTTGACCTGCGGATGAGGCCATGGACCTCATAGCCCTTTTCGAGGAGTAGTTCAGCAAGATAGCTTCCATCCTGTCCGGTGATGCCGGTTATTAATGCCTTCATTCATTACTCCTTTTTAGTTGGTTTCGGTGTTTGGAACGTTATTATCGTTGAGAACGTTGGGAGCTCATAGCGCCCCAGTTAAATACGCTATGCTGTCCTCCGGAATTTAGCGGGGCAAGCAAAGAGCATGGTGAATTTTGATTTTTGATTTTGGATTGCGGATTGAGCCCCAGTTAAATAGTTTCACGATGTGAAACTTTCTTCGCCCCAATGGAATATCCTCCGGATTCCATGGGGTAAAAATTTAACCCCAGTTGAACACCCGGAGGGTACCCCAGTGAAATGCGCTTAGCTGTTACAGGAGTAAATTTCACGGGGTGAATCCGGTTCAACGGGGCAAGCGGGGTAAAGATTGCGGAATGGGCAGAGAGCATGATGTAAATATTGGCTCTATTTTTTTATGAGCCTGTTCTTTTCGAGATAGGAGATGATTTTTTTCCCCTTGCTCAATTGTCTCTTGGTCAGTTTCAATTGTTATTTCAGGATTCTCCGGTTCTTTTTAAGGGGTAGAAAAACGGGGTCAAGCTATTCAAATGGTGATTTTAAAGGGGGATGTAAATTGCAAAAGGCGAAGCAGGTTTACAGTTTCATTATTTTCTTTTTCTTAAGCGTATCAGCAATATATGCAACAATATCTTCAGCATTTTGCAAGTCTGTTTCAACAACTATTTCCGGATCTTTTGGTTCTTCATATGGGGAAGAGATTCCTGTAAATTCCTTGATTTCCCCGCTCAAAGCTTTTTTATACAATCCATTGGGATCACGCCTTTTGCATACCTCTATATCGCATTTTACATGCACTTCAAAAAAGCGGTTCTTTGGGAACAGTGATCTGACAAAGGCCCTGTCCTTCTTAAATGGCGATATAAAGGCACAGATGACAATATTTCCAGATTCAAAAAAGAGTTTTGCCATTTCCCCTACTCTGCGGATATTTTCAGATCGGTCCTTATCGGAAAACCCTAAATCCCCGCAAAGACCATGCCTAACATTATCACCATCAAGAAGCATTGTCTGACAACCTGCTTCAAAAAATCTTTTTTCAAGATTCCTGGCAATTGTAGATTTTCCTGATCCTGAATACCCGGTAAGCCACAGCACAGCGGCTTTATGATTGTTGCGGCTTTCTCTTATTTCACGGGGTATGCTCCACCCCTTCCAGGTGGTGTGGGGTGATATTTTTTGTGGTACAGCTTTAGCCTTAATAATATCATCGATTTTTCTTACCACACCCCGTATCATCCCTGCTGCAACGGTATTGTTTGTCAATGGGTCAATCAAGATGAAACTTCCTGTTCCATGGTTGACCTTGTATGAATCAAAAAATATGGGAGAAGATGTGGTTATCTCTACTCTGCCAATCTCATTGAGCATAAATGTATCGGTACGTTCTCTATGGAGTGTATTGACATCTATTTTGTACACTACCCTTGTAATAAATGCCCTTACATTTCTTGTTGTGTGCTTGAGAATATACGATGTATCCCCGGACATGGCATGTTCGTCCATCCAGCAGATAATGGCTTCAAAGTGATTGCTTACATGCGGCAGGTTGTTTTTTCGGACAATTATATCGCCCCTGCTGATGTCTATTTCATCATTTAATGTTAGAACAACTGACTGCGGGGTAAAGGCCTCGGAGAGCTCACCATCATAGGTAACAATTGATTTAATGGTTGAAGAGTTACCTGAGGGCAATACAACAATTTCTTCCCCTGGCATGATTGTGCCGGATGTTATTTCCCCTGCAAAACCCCTGAAATCGGAATTCGGTCGAATTACATACTGGATGGGAAAGCGAAAATCCAGCAGGTTTCTGTCCGCTGTTACATGGATAGTTTCCAGATAATGAAGGAGGGTAGCTCCATTATACCAGGACATGTTTTCACTTTTCCTTACAACATTATCACCCTTAAGGGCGGAAACAGGGATAAAAACAATATCGTGAATATCAAGCTTTTCGGAAAATCCCTGGTATGTTGTAACAATGTCTCTGTATACCTCTTCGGAGTAATCTACGAGGTCCATTTTGTTTATAGCTGCAATAAGATGAGGAATTTGCAGGAGAGAAATGATAATACCATGCCGTTTGGACTGTGTTAGCACACCATTTCTGGCATCAATCAGGATGATTGCAAGCTCTGCATGGGAAGCACCAGTAATCGTGTTGCGGGTGTATTGAACGTGTCCTGGTGTATCTGCTATAATAAACTTACGCTTTGGGGACTCAAAATACCTGTAAGCGACATCAATGGTAATGCCTTGTTCTCTTTCAGCAGACAGACCATCAAGCAAAAGGGCAAGGTCTACCTCATCATAACCCTTCTTTTTTGACGTTTTTTCCACAGCCGCGTACTGATCTTCGAAGATTGATTTCGTTTCGTATAAAAGCCGGCCAATGAGAGTGGACTTTCCATCATCAACACTGCCAGTAGTGGTAAATCGAAGGAGTGTCTTGTCTCTGATTTGCATCAAAAATATCCTTCCTTCTTCTTGTTTTCCATAGCGGAATCGCTTCCCAGGTCTATCACACGGTTTTCCCGCTCTGATTTTCTGGCATTTATTAGCTCAACAATAAGATCATCAATTGTTGTTGCTTCTGATCTTATAGCGCCTGTACAAGGGATACATCCGAGGCTCCGAAAACGGCACATGACCTTTTCGGTCTCTTCATTTAAAATATTTGATTTTGGGTTATTTTCAACTGTGGAATAGGAAGAGACAGGGATTAGAACTCCATTGCGATTTAATACCTCACGTTCCATGGCAAAATAGATGGGTACTACGGGTATGTTTTCAAGCTTGATATAATGCCATATATCCACCTCGGTCCAGTTACTCAGAGGAAAGACTCGAACGGATTGCCCTTCATCTATCCGAGAGTTATAAAGATCCCAGAGCTCCGGGCGCTGATTCTTGGGATCCCACTGGCCAAACTCATCACGAAAAGAAAATACACGCTCCTTGGCACGTGATTTTTCTTCCTCTCTTCTTGCTCCACCAAAGGCAATATCAAATCCATGTTTTTTTATAGCATTAAGGAGACCTTGGGTCTTTAAATACCAACAACATTTATCTGTCCCAAGCTTTAACGGATGGCAGCCCTTAGCAATCCACTTCTCATTGCGTTCAACAATGAGTTTAGCGCCGATTTTTTTACAGAATCTATCACGGAATCCGTACATCTCCGGGAACTTATATCCTGTGTCAACATGCATAAGGGGGAAGGGGAATTTCCCCGGATAGAAGGCTTTCTGAGCCAGACGGATCATGGTACTGGAATCTTTTCCAACAGAATAAAGCATGACTGGATTCTTAGACTCCGCCACTGCTTCACGTATGATATGGATAGATTCTGATTCAAGCTGTTTGAGATATGATAGTTTGTATGAGCTCATGTTAGCAGGCCTTGCAAGGTCTCATTACGGGTAAATACAGCTCCGCCCCTTCAGTTACAGAGTGAAATGTGACCTAACTTATTATAATTATTGAACTTTTTCTTAATACCGTTAGCCAGATGGGGTGTTCAAGGAACCCTCTTCAGCACATCTAATGTATCATCTTGAGAGATTTCCACCAGCCTCTCTTCTTCCCCTATTTCCCTGGCCAGATCTTTAATCTGTCTTTTTGTCTCCTCGTATTCTAATACCTTTCTTCTTAAAAAGCTCAGGGTTAATGTGGCTTTTTCTTACAGACCCCGTGGCGTGAGAATGTAAATAAACCGGATTTTGTTCCTGGAAGATTTAAAGCGATTGATCTTTATAAAACCCTTTTTGACTAACTCTGAAAGGCAGTAGTTGACCTTGCCCAGGCTAATCCCCATCTTTTTGGCCATTTCACGCTGGGTAACGTTAGAGTCTGTGCTCAGGATCTTAAGGAGACGATACCGAATTTCTTGTTCATAGGGTTTGTTCATGGCCTGAACACTATAGAGGGCTTATATTATGATGTCAAGGGAATTAGGGGATTTTGGATTTTGGAATTTGGATTGCGGAATTTGCCCCAGTTAAATACGCTTTGCTATCCTTCGGAATTTAACCCCAGTTGAACACCCGGAGGGTACCCCAGTGAAATGCGCTTAGCTGTTACAGGAGTAAATTTCACGGGGTGAACCCGGTTCAACAAGGCGGGGCAAGCACTTTTTAGTAAAATAATTTAACATATTTTTTACCGATTTCCGCTCAAAGCTTGTCCGCCGTTATTTTGGCGGGCTGTTTTCGGTAAAAAATTAAGGGATTTAGGCCCCAGTGAAGCGGACCACGCTACTGCACGGGATAAAGATTCAAGAATTGGGAAAGAGAAAAGAGAAAAAATACATTGGCCTACAGATAAAAGTATAAAATTTTCGGAAATTAAGTTAAATAATAGATCGGAGATATTTTGGAAATCGCAGATAAGCAGATTATTTTCAGTAACCATGCAAGGATAAAAATCGCCGACAGAGGGGCTACTGAGGATAATGTAATAATGGCGATTAAAGAAGGTAGTGCTGAACCTGCGCGAAAAGGTCGTTTACTGTTTAGAAAAAATATTGCATTTGATAATACCTGGCGTGGAATACATTACTCTGTTAAATAGGTTGCTCCGGTAGTTGCTAAAGATAACGACAAAATTGTAGTTATCACTGTTTATGTATACTATTTTTAGGGAGGTGGTTATATATGAAAATTAGGTATGATCCTCATATAGATGCCCTTGATATAAGGCTGATTGAGGGGAAAATAGAGTGTGAAGTTATCCACTTAAGTGACCAAGTAGCCATAGACATAGGCCCAGGAGGTAAAGTAGTAGCTATAGAAGTGTTAGATGCTAGTGACCTGATCCCAGGCCTAAAAGAAAAAGGTGTTGAAATTGAGAATCTATTATTAAAACATAAGGCTGTAGCATAAAAGGAGGAATTGGGGTCACATCTTCATATGTCATTTATTCATTGACAAAGTTTTTCCTTGATGTGGCTATTTTGATGGAAACACTTATCTTTGCCTTCAGGGGCATTTAAATCCACCCCGGTGAAATACGCCCCAGTACCATCTCCCGGAGCTACCCCAGTTGAATCCTCCCTGGCCCAGACCGATTTGTAATGCTTGAGTTCTACAGCTTCCGCTTCCGAAATATTACAGCGACAACAGCTTGTTACAATCACGTCGCACCAGGGCAGGCCATAGGATGTCCGCTACGCGGAATTCAACGGGGCACGGCGGGGTAAACTTCGCTCTTCATTAGCATGCCCCAGTTAAACAGAAAAGGAAGGTTTAACGGGGTAAAAATTTCACCCCAGTACCATCTCCCGGAGCTACGGGACAGGCGGGTTAAAAATTTAGTAATTGGGGAATTGCGAATTTAGGGACTTAGGCACCAATGAAGTAGACTAGAGTTCCAGAAAATCAATAGTATATGGTTCCATCCCCTGTGGATGTTTGGAAGCATATTTTTTAAGGGCCT